>PKUI01000102.1 GCA_002869605.1 Desulfuromonas sp.
CATACCATTTGCGAGTACATTTACCATATCTAGCAGAGAAAGGAGGCACCCTATGAAATGCCCCGTCTGTAAAAGCTATGCCAACCAGGAAATCGACCTTCACTCCGACCAGTTCACCGAAGAACTTATCAAGTGCGATGTTTGCGGCTGCGAATGGGCCGTCAACCACGGGCTGATCGAAGTCATCAACGACTCACAAATCAACTCGTTTCTCGAGTCCACCACCGAATGCGTCGAGGGCGACGACTACAACTACGCCGTCGCTTAACCCTCCCCCTGCCATAGATTAAAAAAAGCGCCCCGCCAGATTCAGGCGGGGCGCTTTGGTTTGCCTGGCTCTTATCTTCTGAAACCTCAGGTAACGGCTCCTAGATATTCGCTGGTCCGGGCACGACGCTCTTTTTCGATCTCCTGCGGATCAACTTCGACGAACTTCTCGTCCGGTGTGACCTTGAAGAGCGGCTGCCCCTTCTTGACGATGATGCCGTCGGTTCCCTCGATGAGGATCTTGTCGATGGTCCCCGCGAAGGGCGCCGGCACCTTGTTGAACATTTTCATGACCTCGAGGATGAACAGCGGCTGCCCCTTCTCGAAGTGCATCCCCTCGGTCACGAACGCCGGCATGCCTGGAGCCTCCTGGCCGTAGTACATCCCGCCTCCCGGGGTGACTATCTCGTCGGCCTTGGTCGCCGGTGGCGGCACCAGAACCTTCTTCATCGCCGCCTGCAGGTCGGGGTCGTTGAGATAGTCGGGGATGGTGACCTCGAGATCCTCTTCGACGCGAAAATCGAAGAAGTCGGTCTTGTCGGCGACCAGGAACAGCAGTCCGAACAGTTCGTTGCCGACCTCGAAACCGAAGTGAGCCTCCTGCACCGCTGACCAGGTCTCCTTGTCGAGTCCGCCTTGCGGCTTGTCCTTGGCCAGCATCTCGTTAAGCTTCGCGTAGTCCTCTTTTTCAAGGCCGAGCTTCTCGCGCAAGTCCGCATAAAATTGCAGTGCGTTCTCCAGCAGCTCGTGGTCGTGTGACCAGATCACCTCGGCAGAGGGGCGCTTTGGATCGTAGCCCATGTTGAGATATTCGTAGGTCTCTTCGAGCACCACCAGCGGGTTACGCAACCACTTGAGTTTACCCTTCTCGAGGGCGAAGTTCTTCTTGTTGATACTCAACCAACCGGAAAGCAGGTGCGGATCGCTCAGCAGCACTTCCATCGGGCGGGTAAGCAACGTCCCCTTGCGATCGAGGGTCTCCGAAATCATCTTCGCAACCTCGGGATCTTCACCATACGTCTTGGCGCAGTGCTTCTTCATCGCCAGGAAAGCGTAAACCACGTCGATCTTCTGGGACTCTTCCTTGAGCTTACCGATCAGGGTCAGGTACGGCACCACGAAGCGGGTGGTCGGCTTGGCCATGACGTTCTGGCCGATGAACCAGTTGACCAGACCGTAGTGAAAAGCGAGGTTGGTAGCGAGGTTGGTCCCGCGCAGAACCGTCTTACGCAGCACCTTGGCGAGTTGCTCATAGCTGGCAACCCGGTCCTCCCCCTCGGTGAGCAGCAGGGCGATGTTCGAATCGTAAGCCCCGGCGAGGGTGTAGCGCATGAACAGCCCGGTATCGGGATTCTTGATGCAGATCCCCTGGTCGTCGCGAATCTCCCCTTCGATCGGAGCTGACCAGTAGCGAATCACGCCGCCAGCGCTGGGCGAAAGCGAGCAGTCGGTAGCGTTGAGGCGCGCTTCGGCGCCGGCACCGCAACGGGGCATACGCTCGGGACGCGGCAGGCTCTTCTTGTGCAGGGCGAGCAGCGCCATCGCCTCGACCAGCGACTCGACGACAAAGTAGTCGTTCTTGTCCTTGGGGTTGGTGAACTTCAGGTTGTAGACCAGCTCGGTGACACGGTGCTCGACCTGGATGCGGGTGTTGACCTCCATGAAGTAATGGCGATCACGGTCGACGATGCACTCGAAGGTCGAGGCGGAGTCGAGACCGACCGCCTTACCGAAACGCTCCGACTGCTCCTCCATCCGCTTGAGCACCTCGAGATCAGTGGCCAGCGCTTCGGCTTGCTTTTTGTTACCGGCCTGCTTGGCTTTGTCGATCTCCAGCGCCAACGCTTCCTGGGTCACCGAAATCTCGAGCAGTTTCTGCTCGTGCATCTGCAGCGAGCAATCCCGACCGCCGAGGGCGATACACCAGTCGCCGTTGCCGAGCAGCTGGATCTCGTTGTGGCGGGTCTGCTCGATATTCAGCTCGATGAGCACGTTCTTGTTGTCGCCAATACCGTTCGCCTTGACCTCGAGCAGGACTTCACGAACCAGCTCGGGCGCAGCGGCCGCGGCCTTCTTGATGTCGGCGTCGGTCGGGTTTTTCTTGGTCAGCAGCGAAGCACCGAGGATTCGCTGCCCCTTACCGCCGCCGCCGCCGATCGCCTTGAGGCGGATACGGGCACCGGGGTAGCCCTTGAACATCTCGACACATTCGGTCTCAACCTGGGAACACAGCTCTTCCATGGAGAAGAGATCGATCCCCTTGTCGTAGGACGCCATCAGGATTTCGTCCGCCAGCACTTCCGGCGAGGCATCCTTGTTCTTGAGCTTCAAACCTTCGGCATCGGCCAGGGCCAGCAGCGCCTCGCGGCTCGGATGCTTCTTGATCAGGGTGCGGGCGGTAACATTGTCGATACCGGGGGTGACGGAGACATCAACCGTCAGAGCGGTACGCTTGGCTTCGTCCTTCTTGCCGGCACCGCGCTGGGTCGCCGAGCAGGGGCCGATGAACTTCAGGCCGGCATCCTCGATGGCCGCGACAAACTCATCGTCTTCGGCCATGAAGCCGTAACCAGCAAAAATCGAGTCGTAGCCGTTATCCTTGGCGATCTGGATGATCTGACCGATACGCTCGACACGCTCTTCCTTGCTGGCGCCGGTGTAATCGGGCACCCGGTGTACGCGGGTCGAATCGGTCAACTTGCGCAGTTCGGGCGACAGGGCGTTGGGATAGACGATCGAGTCCTTCTCCGAAAGCAGGATGCCGTAGTGACTGATCCCCATCTCCTCGTAGACGGTCATCGCCTCCATACGGATCGGACCGCGGCAGACGATCAGCGGCTTGAGATCCTCGCAGGAGAAAGAACGGACCCACTCCGAATCGGACTTGCCGAGGCGGCGGTCGCGATGAATCAGCGGATTATTGGAATAGTAATCTGTATTTTGTGCCATGGGCTTTATCTCCAGATCGAAATCTTTGTTAGCTTTCATTGCCGTTGCAATCCCCAACTGTTTAATGGAATTCGCGCTGCACGCCTTGCCATGCAGACGGCTTGTAATGACGCAGCAGGAAGTTGAGGTTCTTGCCGAGGGTTTCGCGCAGATCGGTCGGCATGACAATCGAGGAGATCGAGCCGAGGGCCAGACCTTCCTTCGGGTTCATCAGCTCCCTCTCGTAGCGCTGATTCAGCGCCGCTTCCTCGACCTTGAGGAACTCGGCCGCTTCGGCTTCGGCCTCGCGCTTGGCCTCGTCGCCGTCCATGCCCGCCTTGGCGCGCTCGGCGATACCGGCGGCGATGCGACCCTTGATCGAACCACGCAGCTTACGCAGCTCATCCTTGTAGACGAACTCCTTACCGGCCGGACCCATAACCGCCAGACGGGTGGTCGGCAGGGCGAGCACCAGGTCGGCGCCGGTCGGGTAGTTGTTGTAGGAAGCGTAGGCGCCGCCGAAGGCGTTGCGCAAAATCAGCAGGATACGCGGGGTACGCACATCGACAATCGAGTCGAGCATCGAACGACCGGCCTGGACGATACCGCGGGCCTCCTGCTCGCGCCCGGGGAGGAAGCCGGTGGTGTCCTCCATGAAGATCAGCGGGATATTGTAGATGTTGCAGAAGCGCACGAAACGCGCGATCTTCAGCGCCGAGTCGCAGTCGATCTGGCCCGAGGCGACCGCCGAGTTGTTGGCGACGAAACCGACCACGTGACCGCCGAGACGACCGAAGGCGGTCACCGCCTCACGGGCGCGATCCGGTTGCAGCTCGAAGTAATCACCGTGATCGCAGATCTGCTGGATGATGATCGAAACGTCGAACGGGGTATTGAATCCGGTCGGCGAGTTGAAGGCCTTCTTCAGCAGCGTGTTGATCTCCCAGGTTTTACGATCGAGGGGATCGCTGGTCTCCTGGAAGGGGGCCGTGCTGTAGTTGTTATCGGGAACATAGCTGATCAGGCGTGCCGCGGTCCGCAGAGCTGCGGTCTCATCGGCCACCGTCAAATCGGCCACGCCCGTGGCACCGTGCACCAGGGGCCCACCGAGCTCTTCGGGGGTGATGTCCTCACCGAGCACCGACTTGACGACACCAGGACCGGTCAGGCCGAAGAAGGTATCGTTCGGCTGGATGACGAAGGAACCCTGGCGCGGCAGGTAGGAGCCGCCGCCGGCGTTGAACCCAAACATACACATGACGGTGGGAACCACGCCGCTGATCTTGCGTAGCGCGGTGAAGGCCTCGGCGTAGCCGTCGAGACCACCGACCCCGGCGGGAACAAAGGCGCCAGCCGAGTCGTTCATGCCGATCAGGGGAATCCCCTTCTCGCCGCACATCTGAAACATGCGCGCCAGTTTGTTGCCGTTGGTCGCATCGATGGAACCGGCGCGGACCGTGAAGTCGTGCCCGTAGATACCAACGTCACGACCGTTGATATTCAGAATCCCGGTCATCAGCGACGCACCGTCGAGATTCTTACCCCAGTTCTGGTAGAGGATATTCGGGTTCTCCTGGGTGAGGACCTTGATCCGCTCCCAGACGGTCATGCGCTTCTTGAAGTGCTGCTTCTCGATCTGAGCAACCTTGACCGACTTGATCGGGCGCTCGATCAGGTCATGACCTTCCTTCATGACCTCTTCGTAGGGGCCTGTGGTGCCGCTGATTTCACCGGGGATGGTGAACTCAACCTTTTCGGTCTCGGCAAACGGATTTTTCAGTGAAGGTTTAATCGCTTTTTTAGACATCTCGTCCCTCTGCTGAATGGAATTTTCGCCCGGCGGGCCAACGACCCTGGTTCCGGACATCAGTGTGAATCGCTATATACATTATGTTGAGTGAATCTGAAAACAAGCCCTCGACACGCCGCAGCGTAAAACCGCGCGACGGAACCTCTGCTATCTTCCCTGCCCGGGGCGACCATTGAACCCCGTATGCCGGACATGTCATAGAGGGTGGAGTGAAATCGGGAATGTGGTCGGCGTAAACAGCAAAATAAAAAGAGGTTTTATTCCCGCACGGTATAGCGGAAAGAGCAGCTTATTGTCAACCGGTTTTTTATTCTGGATAAAAGGATTTATCCGCGATTAAATGCCTTTTTTCAGTGCTATTACCCTGTTTGACAAATTTGCAAAGATGCCGCCGCGCGCGCTTTTTACTTCACAAAACAGTGTGTTGCAAAAGGCCTGACCATTGACTTGAAGCGCCGCATTCGTCTATACTTCACTGCTGCATTTGAGCAAGTAAACATCTTCAGCCCAAGGATATTTTTTCAACCATGGACGGCTTTGACTATCCACTCGGCATCCAGCTCTGGGCCAACGACGCCCGAGCCAGCCTGCATCGTCAACAGGAGGGCTATACCCACGCCCTGCTCGACAACTCCTCGGACGCCTACCGCTTCACGGCCGTCGCCGGGGCCGCCAAGGTCCGCGACATCTTCCATGCCTTCGCGGCCCTGCTTGGCGACGATGCGTTCCTGATTCTCGAATACTACCCTGAAGCCGAAGGGTCAGAATCCAGCGACGTACGCCCTGGACCGCAGATCTTCTACTCCCCGTACCTACCGATCAACGAGCTGCTGGAGAACCTCGAGCCATACATGGAGCGCATGATACACGACGGTTTCGTCGGATTCGGGCTTGCCAACAACAGCGCCGGCGCAGAACTGTTCTTCTCGGAAGAGAAGGTTCTGACCTGTTTCTCGGGGAACCATATCCGTATCATGGACCTGTTCAGCAAACACGGGCTCCACTACGACCCCAACCAGCTCTTCCCGAGTGACTTCGGACACGACCACCTCTCCCTGCTCTGCCACCAGCGCAGCAACTTGCCCTCTTCGCTGGCGATGTTGCGTGACGACGAGCTCGACTACCTGAACTTCTGTGCCGATCTCAACGACCAACTCGAGATGTATCCGGTCGACGAATCGCTGTCGTTCTTCTTTTCCGGCAGCGAACAGACCCAGATTGAAACGGTGCTCAAAACCCACCGCGCCTACGAGGATTTTGCCGAAGAGGATTTTGGAACCTTGCTGCTTGACTGGGACGACTTCGTCAGTGAATGCCAGGCCTCTTTCGAAGGGGATCTGTGGGAATACCGGCAGGGGCTGCGCATCCGCGACATGATTCAGTTTGTCGCCGATCAGCTGCAGACCCCGCTGCGCGACAAGATCCTCGACATTGTCGCCGACCCGGACGATCGTTTTCGGCAGAGTCTGGTCGATCGCCGCAAGCGCCTCGACACGCCAGCAGCCCCCCCCCACAATGACCCCCCCTTCTGGTACCGCGGCGTGGTTCGCAACCAGGGAGTACCCCTGCGTCGCGACCTGATCCGCCAGGGCTGGTTCCAGGCCTGAGCCCGCGATCCTCAGCCATGACCCCGTTACTACTGATTGCCGCCGTTGATACCGAGACCAAGGGACTGCTGCAACTGCTCCAGGATGCACGACCTCTAGAGTGCGCGCAGCACAGCGCCTGGCACGGCCAGCTGCACGGCCACGAGGTGCTGCTGCTAGCCGGCGGCGTCGGCAAGACCAACGCCGCCGCCTCCACCGCCGTGGCTCTGGAACGGTTTGCCCCGCACGGCGTGATCAGCTTCGGCAGTGCCGGCGCCTACCGCGACAGCGGGCTGCGCCAGGGCGACCTGGTGCTGGCCAGCGAATCGATCGCGGCCGACGAGGGGGTGGCGTGTGCCGACACCTTTCTCGACTTCGAGGTCCTCGGCTTCCCGAGCGTGGCGCGGCCCGAAAAGCGCTATAACCGCTTCCCCGCCCCGCCGGTGCTGCACGTGCAAGCCGCACAGATTCTCGCCGACCCGGCCGCCAGGCTCGGGGTCGCGCTGCGCTGCGGCGCCAGCCTCACCGTCTCGAGCTGCTCCGGAAGCTCCACGCGTGGTGACCTCCTCGCCGCCCGCTGGCAGGGTGTATGCGAAAACATGGAGGGCGCCGCCGTCGCCCAGGTCTGCAGCGCCTGGGGAATTCCGTGGCTCGAGGTACGGGCCATTTCCAACCTGGTGGAAGACCGTGACACCTCCACCTGGAACCTGCCGTTGGCGTGTGAGCACGTTCAGGAAGCGGTCTGCGCCCTGGTGGAACATCTTCCTCCCAAGGAGTGGCTCGCGTGAACTGTGACCTGACCCTCGGCTATTCCCCCTGCCCCAACGACACCTTTATTTTCTATGCCCTGGTGCATGGCAAACTCGACACCAAGATCCGTGTCGCCGAGCGGCTCGAGGACGTCGAAACCCTGAACAGGCTGGCGTTAGGCAGCGTGCTCGATCTGACCAAGATCTCCTACCACGCCCTCGGCCACTTACGCGACGAGTACTGCCTGCTGCGCAGCGGCGGTGCCCTCGGGCGCGGCTGCGGGCCGCTGGTAGTTGCCCCCGAAGAGTGCTCCATGGAAAGCCTGCGCGGCAAGACCATCGCCATCCCGGGCCAGCTGACCACCGCCAACCTGCTGCTGCAGCTCTACGGCGAAGGCTTCGACAAACTGCTGATCCTCCCCTTCCACGAGATCATGTCAGCGATCACCGAGGGACGCGCCGATGCCGGGGTGATCATCCACGAGTCGCGCTTCACCTACGCGCAGCACGGCCTGCATCAGGTGTGTGATCTCGGCGCCTGGTGGGAGCAGGAGAGCGGCCTGCCGATCCCCCTCGGCGGCATTCTCGCACGCCGCTCGCTGGGCAGCGAGCTGATCACCTCTGTCGACCGCGCCCTGCGCCGTAGCGTCGACTACGCCTACGAACACCCCGAGGAGTCGCGCACCTATATCAAGCAGCATGCCCAGGAGCTCGAGGACAACGTTATCAACAGCCACATCGGGCTCTACGTTAACGATTTTTCACGCGATCTCGGCGAGGAAGGGGTCAAGGCCGTCGAGACCTTGCTGGCCCGTGCCGAAGAGCGTGTCATCATCCCCAAAAACGAGCTGCCGCTGTTTTTAAGCTGAACCATTCTCATTCTATCGGTGACTTTGAATTATCTACACGCAGGCCCGATAGGGGCATCCATACTTAACCCCCTCTAACCAGAGATGCGGACCGAATGTCTGTATTGAAATTTCATATTTGAATTAGCAAACCGATGTAAATTTCACCCGGCAATCGGGAAGGATTTCAAAGTCGTGTTGGCGGGCATCAATACGTTCAAAATAAACAGTGTGGCAAAAAACTAGGCCTCATCGACAGGAGCATTAAACGTGAGCATTCTCGAGATGCCTCATGGTCTGTCACCCCCCATGCTCGACATAGATCAGTTCCTCGGTTTTAAAACCTAGCTCTTTGGCGCTGGCGACCAGACGATTAACGATGGCTTCATCCAGATGATCCTGGCGTGCCAGTATCCACAGGTAGGATTTTCTCGGACCACAGACCATGGCATACTGGTAGTCCTTGTGGTCCAGTTCAATCACGTTGTAGCCAGCATAGAAGGGCCAGAAAAAGGTGACCCTCAAAGAAGCCTGTCCCAACTTACCGACAGGGTAGGCGCGCCCCTTCGCTTCTTTCCAGGCATTGTTCTGCTGATTGAATCCACGGTTGATAACATCAATACCCCCATCATCACGCTTCTTATAGGTTGCAGAGACCTTGCTCAGCCCCCGTTCGAAGCGATGATCGAGACAGGCAATTTCGTACCAGGTGCCGAGATACCGATCCAGATCAAAGTCGTCGACCACACTAACGCCACGTGGTGCCGCAACGCACCCGGCTAACAACAGTAAAGAAAGAGACATGATTAGCGCTTTCATCAACGCGACCTCGTTTTAGATAGATCAATTATCCCAGAGACCATAAGGAGCACAAGTGCAGTAAGCTGCTACACTATACGTCAAGCTCTTATCTACGGAGTTTTGCATGGACGAGCAAAAGATCCGCCTTGGAATCAGTGCGTGCCTGTTGGGAGAAAAGGTCCGCTTCGACGGGGGGCATAAACACGATCGCTTTCTAACCGAAACCTTAGGACGTTACGTCGAATATGTCCCGGTCTGTCCGGAAGTTGAAGTCGGCTTGCCAACGCCCCGTGAAACTTTGCGCTTAATCGGA
>PKUI01000038.1 GCA_002869605.1 Desulfuromonas sp.
CTGGTCAAGCAGCAGGAACTTCCCCAACTCTGTGAGACCCTTGCGGCCCTAGAAGCCCTGCAGGTCGACGCGCTGATCATTCAGGACCTCGGCATCTGGCAGCTGGCGCGCAACCACTTCCCGGGACTGGAGCTGCACGCCTCGACGCAAATGACCATCCATAACGCCGCGGGCGTGCGGCAGCTCGAGCAGATGGGCTTCAAACGCGCCGTGCTCGCCAGGGAGCTGACCCTGGAGGAAATCGCGGCGATCCGCGCCGAGACCAGCCTCGAGCTCGAACAGTTCGTGCACGGCGCCCTCTGCTTCTCCTTTTCGGGCCAGTGCACCTTCTCCTCCTGGCTGGGAGGCAAAAGCGGCAACCGGGGACGCTGCGCACAACCCTGTCGGCGACGCTATCGTCACAACGGCAAGGAAGGGTACTACTTTTCGCCCAACGACCTGAGCGCCATCGACCTGCTTCCGGAGCTTGCCGCCGCCGGCATCTGCAGCCTGAAAATCGAAGGGCGCATGAAGAGCGCGGAATATGTCGCCACCGTCGTCAACGCCTATCGCCAGGTTCTCGACGTATCACGTGACGGACGCAAGGAAGCGGTCAGACGCGCCAAGGAGCTGCTCAAGGGCTCCTTCGGGCGACTGCCGACCCGCGGCTTTTTGAGTGGCCCTGATCCGACCGACATCGCGGTCGCCTCGATCAAGGGTGCGACCGGGCGCTTGCTCGGGGAGATCTCCCACACACGTGGCCCCCAGATCGCCTTCCGTACCCGCGACCGCCTCCACGTCGGCGACCGCCTACGCATCCAACCCGGCTCCGACAAGGCCGGCACCGCCTTTACCGTCAAGCAACTGTTCATCGGCGCTAAAACCACCAAGCAGGCGAGTGCCGGTGCGACGGTTACGGTGCCGACGCCATTCGACAACCGCTTTCACAAGGGGGACGCGGTCTTCAAGGTCTCTTCCGAGCAGGCCTACACCCTCAGCGACCAGGGAGCGCGCAAGCGTCTGGCCCGTTTCAGCACCCCGGCGACCCCCGTCGACCTGCACGTCTCGCTTCAAGACGACATCCTGACTCTGCAGGCCGAGTACCTCGGGCAGCATCATGAGGCGCGCTTTACGGTTGAAACGTACCCGGCAGACAAGCGCCCCCTCGACACCACCACCCTCATTCAGACCTTCAGCCAGAGCGGTGACACCCCCATGCTCCTGCGACACTTAAGCTGCGACCCGTTGCCGGAAGTGGTCATCCCTCCGAGCCGACTCAAGCAGATCCGTCGCGAACTCTACGCCGAGCTAGGCCGCAACCTGAAGGACCTCAAGCAGCAACTGCGCCGCAGCCACCTTGACGACGCCTTGCAAAGCCTGTCGCCGCCACTGGCCGCCACTATGCAAGGCCCGCTCCGCCGCCGCTGTCAGCTGCGTGACGGTCGCGACCTGCATCTGCTTGCCGATGACTTCGTCGACGAAGTCCTGCTGCCTCTCACTCCTTCCGTTGCAGAGGGGGTGCTGGGCGCGCGTGGCCGCGGCCGACGGCAGAGCGACCGTATCATCTGGGACATCCCGATGATCCTGATCGGTGCTCAATGGGAAGAAACGCGCCGCCTTGTCAAACGCCTGGTCCAACAGGGCATGCTGCGCTTCCGCCTCAACAATCTTGGACACTTCCCGCTTTTTGCCAAGCTCACACCCGTCCAGATTGAAACCGGATGGCGGCTGTTTATCCTCAACAGCGAGGCAGCCAACGCCTGGCGGCAACTCGGCGCCACCGGCGGTGAACTCTACCCGGAGGATGATCGCGACAACCTCAGCAACCTGTTGCAAACGGTCACTCAACTGCCGCTCGGCGTCACCGCCTACGCGCCGATCCCCCTGATCACTTCGCGCATCAAGATCCGCGCGCTGCCACAGCGCGCCGAACTGGTCTCGGACCGCGGCGATCGCTACCGGGTCACCTACCGCCAGAACATAACGCAGCTGTTTGCCCACCATGATTTCTCCCTGAGCGGGCACCTTCAGGAACTCGAGGGCTTCGGTTGCTCACAACTGATCTTCGACCTCAGCCACATCGGCCCCTTCTCACCTTCCGGCAAACGGATTCTGGACGCCTTAAGACACGATCGGGAAATCCCCGACACCTCGACCTTCAACTACCTGCATACCCTAGAATAGAAAAGGGCCACCCGTTTTGGGTGGCCCTTTCTAATAAAATTGTGCTCGCAACGCCTAACAGGCTCCGCTTTCCGGTTGAATGATAAAACCGCTGCCACGCACCTGGTCATCGATATAGTCGATCAGCTGCCCGGCAATGTAGGGCTTGATCTGCTCATCCAGCAATACTGCCACGCCATCGATCTGTTCGGGTGTTTCCGTTCCTGACTCATCCAGAGTCAGCCCCAGACGGGGACCACCTCAGCCAAAGCCTTGAAAAACAACGCGCAGACTCTTGCCCGGGTTCTCTTCCAGAAGCTTGACCAGCGCTTTCTGGGCCGTTTCAGAAATTTTCATCTCCGCACTCCTGACTTAAATATTTGCTTTATCGTATATATCAATAACAAAGACGTCAAGCCATTGCTTATTTTTCTATATTTTTTTGTTGCGTTTTGACCTCATCACACAACTCATCGAGCTCGACCAGCAACTCAGCCCTGGAGAGACCTGCACCCAGCCTTAAGGGGGGCGGCTTGAGCGTCATCACGTAATCGGGCACCGCACTGAATTCACGCGACTCGAGGTATTGCACCAGCGAAACCAGGGCGGCAAAGGTTAGGGTGACGCTCCCTGCCCAACGCAGCAATCGACCAGCGGGGGCAGCCACCAGGTAGCTCATGTGTGCATAGAGCACCGCCAGCAGGACCAACCATCCCGCAACATGCTCCAGGGAAGCCAGCGCCCCGTCCACATCGAGCATAAAACAGGCATAACCGAGCAGCGTTTCAACGCCCCCCTGAACCATGATGCCCGACGCAGCGATACCGCAATGAACCAGAAAATTCCAGCGCCCCATCAACAAACGGCTCGGGAACGCCCAGAGTGCGGACCAGGCGATGACGACAGCGGCAAGCGCGACCTGTTCGGTCACCAACTGACCCTGGTCGATACTCGACGTTTCGGTCAGGTAAAAACTTAGCGTCTTGTAAAGTACCAACCCCAGAAAAATCGTGACCAGCACCCAAGGGCGTTCATACCACCTCAACGGCGCGTGGAGAGGGCGATCGACCCATGTCGCCGGCAGCGGACAATCGTGGCGTCGGAAACGGAGTACCGTTCGGCCGATGCGAAATCTCCCGTCATTCTCAACCAGTTCCCGCGTCAAGCGCATTTCCTGCATGCCGAAGAAAACCCCGTTGACGCTCTCGAGATCTTCGACCTGCAGCAACCCTTCGCGCCAGGAAAGTGCGACATGATGCGGACAGACGTATGGATCATCAAGCACCACATCGTTGTCGTAGGCACGGCCGACGCTCATCCGTGTGTGAAAAACAGGGAAGCGCCCCGCCACCTTTCCGGTGCGATCGAGAATTTCCAGCCACCCCGTGGGGTGCTCCGACGTCAGTGAACCACCAACGGAGATCAGGGGTTCATCTACCACGACAGGCCCTCCAGATAATGCTCCATAAAAGTTCGAGCATTCGTGTAGCTGACCCCGGTCAACGTCAGGGAGGTGTGTAACGACTGCTGTGGATCATGGACCGTAAACGCCGACAGGTGCATGTCGTACAAACCCTCGAAGCGCTTATAGCCGCGCAGGCAGACCAGCAGCTTAAGGCTCATGGGCCCTTCATCGAGCAGGCGCGTGGTACACGAAAAACGGCTCATGTCTTCCTCTTCGCCCCCAAGACCGTAACCGCTGCGTTGCGCTCGCCGCTCCAACAGGTTGTAGAACCTGAAGCGATCAAGCCCTTTTGAACGAAAGAGTTGATGGCGATAGGCAATCTTACCGGTCGAAAGATCCTCGGAGAGAAACAGCTCATCCTGCGTCGAACAGGCCTGAAAACTCACCTCATAAAGCTTTTCCTCGGTTTTTTGCGTGTGCCCCCAGCAATGGATATAGTCGGCAAGCTCGCCGGGAAGCTGGTAATCACCTAAGGCGATAAGCGGGAACGGCTCGGCAAGCAGTTGTTCATAGTAGTGCTGCTGATTCTCCAGCAACTGCTCACGAATGTCCGCCACCGGCTTCTCGCCCCCCCCATCTTCTGCGGCCACCTCGAGCAGGTAGCGTAGCTTGGAAACCGGGATCAGAAAACTGACTTGATTACCTGCCGTCGCGACGTTGATACCGACGACCCGCCCCTTTCTATCGAGCGCCGGGCCACCGCTCATACCCGGATTGACCGAACCGGTAAAATGAATCCTCTCGTACAGCGATTTTTCCTGAAACCCGTTGTAGGTGCCGGAGACGATCGTCAATCCGAGGTCGAAGGGATTCCCCAAGGCGTGAATCGGCTCCCCCTGGCGCAGAGCACGCCTTGAGAGCCGTAACGGCGTCGCCTCAAGCTCTTCGGCCTGGAGCAATGCCAGGTCATTGACAACATCAACCCGGACCAGGGTTAAAGCCCCGGTGCGACCATCCTCATGCTGAAACTCGGCCCTGAAATCATTCGGCTCCATGACCAGATCGGCAACCACATGATAGTTGGTGGCGATCAGCCCGCTCTCCGAGACCACAAACCCCGAACCGAACGCCGACTTCAAGCCTGTACTGCGATCAAGAATTCGCACCTGCACCACGCTTTCACCGAACCGGGCAAACAGCTGCTGTGAAGAGAGCGCCATGCTGTTTGTTGCCACCAGCAAAGTAAGCAGCAACATCAGAACCGACATGGCGGATGTGGTTAGCTTCATGGGAAAATTCTCGTTCATCGGGACATTAATCCAGATGCGCCCCGGCATGTCAAGCCACCCCTTGCATGACGGCCAGAACCTACTAAAATTTACCTATCACTACGCGCGATTTGTTTCCTTAAGTAAACGTAGGAGGCCGACATGACTCAAGCATCGCAACATGGCGACAAAGTGACCCGTCTGATCCACTATTGCCATGGCAATCGCAGCCAAGCCGAAGACCTTTTCCAACACCTGATCGCCGAAAAAGCCATGAGCATCGAGCTCCCCGAAGGGCGAGTCACTCTAACCCCTGAAGAGCATGACGAATTCGTCGCCCGTTTCAGTGCCGAAGTTGAACCGACAATCTGGATATCGAAGCGACTCAAAAACTGAATTGATCGTTCATAACAGCAAAATGTCACAGGCCAGCGAATTTATCGCTGGCCTTTTTATTTCTTTTATGTACTATTGATGCAAATGAAAAACGCTGTTCTGCTTCTCAAGGCCCTTTAATTACTGCTTTTTGCTATTTTCCTCCAGCCTTGAGCACTTCAAAAAGAAACACTCTTTTCCAGATGGAAACACAGCTCCATCGGCAAAGCAGCACCCCCGGCAGGAGGTATCCGGCATGTTCGACCTGAGTAACATCTCCATCAAGCGCAAACTGATCCTGATCGCAGCACTCTGCCTCACGGCGCTAGCGCTCGATGCAACCCTTTCCCTGAACAAGCATCGTCAAACCATGCTTGAAGACCGTTACACCAAGACGCAACACGTGGTGGAAACGGCCACCGCCACCGTCGAGTTTTTCTATAAACTCTCCAAGAATGGCGAAATGAGCGAGACAGAGGCCCAGCGCAGAGCGATCGATGCCCTGCACGATCTCCGCTACGGCGGGAACGACTACTTCTGGATCAACGACATGGGTCCAGTGATGATCATGCACCCCTTTAAACCTGAACTCGACGGCCAGGACCTGAGCGGCTCGAAGGACCCCAATGGCAAGCACCTGTTTGTCGAATTCGTCAACACCGTACGCAAGCAGGGCGCAGGCTTTGTTGACTACCTGTGGCCCAAGCCGGGCTTTAACGAACCGGTCCCGAAAATCTCCTATGTCAAAGGTTTCAAGCCATGGGGCTGGGTGATCGGTTCCGGCATCTACCTCGATGACGTCGCCTCAGCCTTCCGCACCCAGGTTTTCAGTTTTTTGGGTATCAGCCTGGTGCTCCTCGCGATCCTCGGCATCCTCATCTGGCGGGTTTCCCGTTCGATCACCTTGCCGCTTCGCGCAGCACTTGACGCCGCACAGAAACTCGCCGTCGGCGATACCCGTATCGACTTCGGCAAACATGGCAACGATGAAACCGGCAAGCTCCTTGAAGCGATGGAAACCATGGTCGCCTCGCAACGTTCGGTGGTCACCCTCTCCAAGGAGATGGCCAATGGCAACCTCACCGTCTCGGTGGCTAAACGCTCCGCGTCGGATGACCAGATGGATTCTCTTGCGCGCATGACCGCCAAGTTACGCACCGTGGTTGAGGAGACTCAGATATCGGTGGAAAATGTCATTTCTGGAAGCCAGGCCCTGAGCGCATCTTCGGAACAACTTTCTCAGGGCGCCAACGAACAAGCGAGTGCCGTCGAAGAAACCGCAGCGACCATCGAGGAAATGACCGCCAACATCCGCCAAAACTCTGAAAACGCCCTATCTACGGAGAAAATAGCCAACCAGGCGGCCGAGAATGCGCGCCAGGGCGGTGAAGCTGTCATACGCACGGTCACGGCGATGAATGAGATTGCCAGTAAAATCATGATCATCGAGGAAATCGCCCGCCAGACCAACCTGCTGGCCCTCAACGCCGCCATCGAGGCGGCTCGTGCCGGTGAGCAGGGCAAAGGCTTCGCAGTGGTCGCCTCGGAGGTTCGTAAACTGGCCGAACGGAGCCAGCACGCAGCCGGCGAGATAAACGAACTTTCTTCCGGTAGCATCGAAGTTGCCGAAGAAGCCGGGAAGCTTTTTGAGTGCATCGTCCCCGACATCCAGAAAACCGCCGAACTGGTTCAGGAAATTGCTGCCGCCAGCCGCGAGCAGGATTCTGGCGCCGCCCAGATGAGCCACGCCATTCAACAGCTCGACGCTGTCATCCTGCAAAACGCGTCGTCGGCTGAAGAAATGGCCTCCACCGCCGAGGAGCTGAATTCACAGTCGCGACATCTCGAGGAGATGATCGCCTTCTTCCAGACCGGGCAGGCACAAAAAGCTGCTTCGCAAATACCGGCAGTCCCAAACAAACCGGTCAACCCAGCCGTTGCGCCCAAGCCCAAGCTGGTGCAGCACTCGCCACCATCGTCTGATCGGGCAACACCTGCCGACAGCGACTTTGAAAACTTTTAGACCAAAAAGGGCCTCCGCTCAGCGGGGGCCCTTTTCAAACACGAGAAGCTCTGTCTGTCGATCACGCTTCCCCTTTTATTTCCTCGCGAAGATAACCGGTCAACTGCGCCAGGTCCTGGCGTGACAGATCGTTGAACTCGACGCCAAAACCGCTTGGCAAATTCGGCTTGGCACTCATAGCCCCCCCCTGATTGACCCAGGCCACCCGTCCTTTGCACAAAATCGTCTCTTCTCCCCCCGGCACAATAAATTCAAGCGTTAAAGGCGTCTCCATCGGCAGCACCTTGTCGGTCTCCAGAAACAGTCCCCCATGGCTGAGGTTGATGGTGTAATCGTGAAGCGAGAGCTGGTCCTCGACCCCGTAGCGCACCAGCAAGCAGGCAGATTTGCGCGGCTTGTCCCGCCCCTCGATGCGCAGATAGCGTCGCGCAACCTCCAACAGGGCACGCCGATTGAGCGGACGCAGAAGCACCTCTTCACAACCGGCTTCACGACACTTCTCTTCGCTGCCCGACTCATTGTTGGCGATCAGCACGATCGGCACTTCCCAGAGTTCAGGATCCTGTTTCAGCTCGATGCAGCAGGTGGCACCGTCCATCTCCGGCATCTCCAGATCCATGATCACCAGATCGGGCTTCATGTATCGCGCCATTTTCAGCGCTTCCTTGCCGCTCTGGGCGACCACGACCTGACACCCTTCGCGATCCAGGTACGATTTCTCGACCTCCAGAAAGAGCCGGACGTCATCGACCAGCAAGATTGTTTTGCGACTATTCACTACCCCCTCCTGCACTACGTTCTATCTGCTCAGGTTCTGCCGTTACCAGCTCCGGTCCAAGCATCACTGCCAACCAACGTGCCCCCTCGCTCCCTTCCAGTGCCAGCTTGACCGTCATCGTCAGTGGCACCGAAAGCACCATACCTACCGGGCCGAACATCCAGCCCCAGAAAATCAGCGACAGAAACACCACCAACGTCGAAAGCCCCAGACCCCGGCCCATGTAACGCGGCTCGATAACGTTACCCGCGACCAGGTTAACGACCAGATAGCCGCAGGCTGCCAGCAGCGCCTTGCCTGCACCGAACTCCAAATAGGCGACCAGCACCGCAGGAACAGCGGCGATGATCGAGCCGATATTCGGCACAAAATTGAGCAGTAATGCCAATACCCCCCACAACACCGGAAAGTCGACACCAAGAATCGCCAGCCAGAGCGTCACCGACAGGCCGGTACCGAGGCTCACCAGCGCCTTGATGAACATGTAGCGCTTGACCCCCTCGCTGAAACGTTGAAACTGCTGCAGGGTCTCTTCAACTTCACCAAAAGCCCTCTGCAGCTTGGAGCGAAACGTCGACGCCTCGAGAAGAATAAAAATCATGGTGATAATGATCAGGAAGGAGTTGGTCAGCACCCCGCCCAGGCCGGACAACATTCGCGAGGCGAGACGCATGGCTGCACCCGGGTCGATGTACTCGCTCAGCGCCTTTTCGCTCACGTCCAGACCCTGGGACTGCATCCACGCCACCAGACCAGCGGCCTCCTGCTGCAGCCGTGCCTGGTACGTCGGCACCGTGCGGTAAAAATCATCGGCCGAGCTCCCCACCAGAGCCGAGAAAGCCAGCAGCACCACGACCAGCCCCAGCACCACCAGCAACACGGCGAGCGTTTTCGGAACCCCCTTGCGCATCAAGCCGAACATCAACGGAGCACAGACCACCGCGCAAAAGATCGCCAGCAGAAACGGTACCAGAAGCGAGTCGAGGGAACGCATCCCGGCAACGGCCACCACCAGCCCGGTCACAATCATCATGCTCCGTGCCCAGCGCTGCTGAACCCCCTCCGAGCCAGATTCACCCTGCCGCACCTTATTCTGCTCCTCGCACATCCTCACGCATCCTTCTTGACCAGCTGCCGCCCCACCCAGTGGCTCGCAAACTGGAAGGCCGTGCGCCCACAGCGCTTGCTCTTCTCGTGAGACCAGGCGATGGCTCGATCACTCAGCCCCTGGTTCCACTCCAGTGAGAGTCCATTTTGGCGGGCCAGCGTTTCGACACACTGGCGCACCACGGTCAGGTAATGATCCTGGCTGAAGGCATGAAACGCAACCCACAACCCGAAACGGTCCGAAAGCGAAATCTTTTCTTCGACCCCTTCACCATGATGAACCTCGTTGTTGACCATCTTGGACCCGAGATTGTCTGTGGGATACTCCGGCAGAAGATAACGGCGGTTCGAGGTCACGTAAATGCGTACGTTTTCAGGTGCCGAGTAGACCGAACCGTCAAGCGCACTTTTTAGCACCTTGTACGACGATTCGCCCGGCTCAAAGGAGAGATCATCACAGAGCAGGATAAAACGAAAAGGCTCGCCCTTGATAACAGCAAAGATGTCCGGGAGATGCTCCAGATCGGTCTTGTCGACCTGCACCACACGCAGGCCGCGACTTGCAAACTCGTTCAGCACCGCGCGCACCAACGACGACTTGCCGGTACCACGCGTCCCCCACAGCAGCACGTTGTTGGCCGGATAACCCTGCAAAAACTGTTCGGTGTTCTCGAGCACCGCCTGCTTCTGCTCATCGATCCCCAGTAGCCATTCGAGGCGCAGCGGGTCGACTTCGGGGACCGGCTCGAGGTAACCCGAGAACGAATGCCGTCGCCAGTTGGCCGCGTAGGTCGCGTTCCAATCGAGCCTGCCGACTGCCCTCGGCAGCAGCTGCTCGATACTGGCCAGCACCCTTTCGAGTTGCGCAACAACTTCCGGCTTCAAGGGCATCACAACCTCCCGTCTCCGTTTCCCTGCGGGCTAGCCGAACCCCAGCACCAGCAGATTGAGCAGCCCAATCAGCAGCCCGAGCAGGGCGCCGAACAGGTTAATGTATTTGAACTGTTCCTGCATAACCCCCATCAACAGCCCTTCGACCTGCAGCAGGTCAAGGGAGTTGACCTTCTCTTCGACGATCCGGGCCACATTGAGGGTTTCGATCAATGGTGGCACCTCCTTGCTCAGCAACTCTTCGAGCTGCAGGCAGAGACCCTCCTCGAGCTCCTCACGGACATCGACCGGCAAACGGGCCGCCAGCTTGCCGAGTGGTGCACGGTACATCCAGTTCTCGACCTTCTCCGTCATGATTTTAGAAAAGGTGTCACGCGCCAGCGGCGAGCGTAGGGTTTCGAGCAGGCGTTCGATCAGCTGCTCCTGCCACTGCTCCAGGCGGCCATCAGGCAGTGCCTGCTGCAACAGAGAGGCAAAGTTGCGATCCTTAATCCGATCGTAGGCGCCTTCGAGTCCCTGCATGGCCATCTCCACAGCTCGAGGACCGGTCGCTGCGGCAACCAGGCGCTTGCGGAGGTATTTCTTCACCCCGGCCACCTTCTCGTACGGCAACTTGTCCACATAGCTATTAAGCGGCTGTTCGAGCAGCCCATCGAGCCGTTCGCAAAGCAGGTTGCCGACCTGCTGCTGGGTCTTCTCTTCGCGCAGCCAGCAGGCTATTTCATCCCCGGCCTTGTCGAGAAACTCCGGCAGGCGGTCGTAGAGCTTGCCCATGTTGAAGAAACCAGCCAACAACCCCGAGAGCCCCTCGAGGGTATCGAGAAACCCTTCGACCCCTTCGCGTGCCTTGGCGACCAGACGTTCCCGGAAGGCCGGATCGTAGAGCAGGCCCCCAAGTTTTTCGAGCAGAGGTGGAATCTCCTGCTGCAGCTGCTGCTGAACCACTTGCAGTAGATCTTCGGGGAGCAGTTCGCGCAGCGTCTGCTCGGAGGCGAGCAGCTGTTCGAGCCGCTCCTCGATGAAACGTGCGATCTCGCGCTCCGCCTGCGGCGAAGCGAGCAGTTGCGCCAACCGCTGCTCGACGTGCCCACGCCATTTCTCGTACTCATCCGCATCAAACAGGCTGCTTAAATCGCGTGCCAGCAGGGCCTGCCCCTGACGTTCGAGATACTCGCGCAGTCGCTGCTCGAATTCTGCCGATTCGATGTAGGCGAAAACCGCGCGGGTTACGCGCCACAGCAGATGGTCGATCAGCTCGCGGAAACGATTCCTAAACTGCTGCGGAACCAGACTTTCGACCGTCCCGAACTCGCGATCGAGGAACCGCGCCAGCTTGTCGCTCACCGCGCCCTTGAGTTCACGGCGAAAACCGGGGTGATTGAGGGCACCGCCGACATCTGCACTGGTCAGCAGATGACGACCAACCATCTCACCCATGCGGCGTGCCAACTCCCCACGCTTGGAAGGGATAATCCCTGGTGTCAACGGCACGCGCACGCCTGCTATCCGCCACTCGCGCAGCGGGCGGAACAGCATGCGAATGGCGACGTAGTTGGTCAGGTAACCAATCAGCGCCCCGAGCAGGGGGGGAAGAAGATAGGGGAGATACGCTTCCATAACAGCCCTTAGCGGCGCGCTAGCCTTCCATCTCGATCTGCGAGTGGTCGCCGATGCTCATGCGGCGCAGCGAGCCGATCAGCCGTACCGAGTCGCCCAGCAGTGTTTTCTCGAGGAGCATATCCCGGACCTCGCTGTCGGTGTTGATAATCGAGTCGCGCACGATGCTGTTCTCGATGCGGCTGTTGAGCGCCACCGAAACGTTGGGGCCGAGAATCGAGTTGCTCACCACGACGCCGGGTGCCAGGTGCACCGGTTCAATCAACACCGAATTAATCGCCTGCCCGTGGTTGTGGTGCCGTCCGCGCAGCAGGTAGCGGTTGGTTTCGAGCAGGGTTTCCGGTTTTCCACAATCGAGCCAGGCATCGATCTCCGGAGCACGAAAGCGGAGCCCGTCGCCGATCATGCGCATGAACACCGCCGGCAGATAATACTCCCCCTTGACCTTGTCCCCCTTTTCGATGCTCTCTTCCAGGTAGGACATGAACCGCTCGGCATCCTTGAGGTAGTAGAGTCCAACCTGGGCCAGACGGGAGACCGGGGTGTCCGGCTTTTCCACCATGTCGACGATGTACCCCTGTTCAACGACATTGACCCCGAATCGCTGGTAATCCTCGACCTCCTTCGAATAAATCAGCCCGTCACAATCGGCGCACAACTGCGGGATTTTCTCCAGGTCGGTGACGAAGATGGTATCGTTGAAAACCACCAGCACATCGTCCCCCGTCTCAATTCGCGGTGAGGCCAGGGCCACGGCGTGTGCCGGTCCGAGCCGCTCGTGCTGCACCACATAGCTGCACTTCAGCTCGGGAAAGGCGTCGCGCATGAAATTTTCGATCTGGCTGCCGTTTTCGTCGGTTATAAAGATATATTCGCTCGGCTTTAGTTCCAGCAGCCGCTCGATAATATGCTGCAGAACGGTTTTGCCTGCCACCCGAACCAACGACTTGGCCTTGGTGTGGGTATGGGGGCGCAGACGCGTACCCTTTCCTGCCACTGGTAAAATGACTTTCATTGCATCCCTCCTTGAAGTCTGCTTCCGCTTAGAGTAAAACGTTGCTCTCGGGAAGTATCTGGCTGTTCATTTCGTATATTCTTTTTCAGGAGCGTCGTTCATGAGTTCTCACCCCTCTGACCACCTGGTTCGGATCGTCTCCGCCGATGGGCTGTTGCGCGGTGTCGCCGCGGACACCCGTAACCTGGTTGAGGAGATCCGTTCACGGCAGCAAAGCGACCCGACCGGTACCGTTGCACTCGGGCGCATCGCCAGCGGCGCGGCCCTGCTCGGAGCCCTGCTCAAACAGGACCAGCGCCTAGCGCTGGCCATTGAGGGGAACGGCACCATGCAGCGCCTGTATGCCGAAACCGACGCCACCGGCCATGTACGCGCCACCGCCAGTGTCCCGGTCGCCGGGCTCCCCCCGCTCAACAACTGCTTCGATGTGCCGGGGGCCGTTGGTCGTGCCGGCTTTCTCACCGTGACCCGCGATCTCGGCCTCAAGGAACCCTACCAGGGAACCGTGCAGCTTTTCAGCAGCGAGATCGCCGAGGACCTTGCCTACTACCTGACCACCTCCGAGCAGATCCCTTCGAGTGTCGGACTCGGCGTGGCTCTCGATCAGCACGGGGCCGTTGCTGCCGCCGGCGGGTTCCTGATTCAGTCCATGCCTCCCGGAGACGATGCGGTCCTGGAGCAACTCGAACGGCGCCTGCGCGCCCTGCCGGGGAGCGCTCAGTTACTGCTCGACGGCGCCAGCCCGCTGGATATTTTGCACCAGATTTTCGCTGACATCCCTTTCGATGTTGTCGCCGAGACCCCGCTGGCATTCCGTTGCAGCTGTTCCCGTCCCCAGGTCGAACGGATCGCTCGTCAACTATTGCAGAACGAGCCCCCCCCTGATGACGAGGAACTGGTCGTGACCTGTGAATTCTGCCGTCAGGGCTATTCGTTTAAGACCTCGGAACTGCTCTCCTGAGGCTCCGCAACCAACAACAACTGCAACGATGATCCCTCCCCGGGAGCCACCGTAAACTCGATCTGCTCAAGCGTCACGCCCCGCCGCTGCAGATAACGGCGCATTAGCACCTGGCGCTGTTGAGCGAGTCTCTGGTCGTAATCTCCCCCCTGACCGGTCTGCGCCGACAGCACAACCCGCCAGTGCCTCTGCTTCTCCTCCTTGAGCAACGTCGCCAGCGGTTCGAGCATCGCGATGCCGCCGGGTAAGGGGAGTACCGCCCGGCGGGCAAACAACGCCCCTTGCGGATAGACCGCCCCCACCAGCTCTCCTTCTGACAGCAGTTGCGCTCCGGGCAACTGCGCCAAGCGCTGCTGGATATCCCCGGATTCAGAACGTTCCCCAACAGGTTGCGTCCGCGCGGACGGCTCCGCCTCTTCCGGACGCAGAGGTGTACAGGCCATGATCCCGAGCATCAACAGCGTGGCCACACTGTACAGGTATCGCTTCATGCCTCTTTCCTTTTCCGCTGTTGAAGATAGCCGATAAACCAGGCCGCGCACCAGCCGTTGAAAACGCCTGACAACAGGGCAAACAGCAGATAAAACGGGAACAGCTGCCAGAGCCCCTCGTGCCGCACGAGGATGGCCCAGGCCACCATGAACTGTCCCGCGGCATGCCCGACTGCGCCGAGTGCCGAAGCGCCGATCGGCCCAATCCATCGCCTCAGAACTTTCCAACCCGAGGTCATCAGCACCAATCCGGCCACCCCGCCACCGAGCGAGAGAAAAAAGCCCGGCGTCAGCAGTTTACCGAGAATCAATGCACCGACACCGATCCGGGTCAAAGTCAACCGCCAGGCAGCTCCTGGGCCGAACAGGAACAGCACCGTTACCGCGAGGATATTGGCAACCCCGAACCTGAACCAGGGTGAAGGGGAGGGAAGCATCCCTTCGCCAACATGCATGACGATGGCCAGCGCCGTAAAAAGCGCCATATAGACGCGCCGCCTGGCCAGCTCAAACGGGATCGGTTCACTGTGTGAGGAGATCATAGCCCTTTACCGCAGCTTCCCCGTTAATGCGCAACAGGACGCGATTCGGAAGACACGCAACGATCTGCCCTTGCCGGCGGATAGCCCCCATCGCAACGCATAGCCGTTGCGGACAGCTGGCCTCAACAACCCTTGCAGTGTCATCCGCAACCTCGATCACCGTTGGCCCAAGCGGTCCCGGGACCTCGATCTGACCTGATGCTGCAAGCGGTGCCGCATAGATCACGCGCCCATCCTGTTCTACCACCAGCTCACGCCCGGCCTCCCGGGTAAGACTCCAGTACAGACCTGCACACGCAACGCCCAACAACAGCAATACGATCATCCGATCGAGTGGCCGGGAGGCCCGCCAAGGGTCCTTTACGGCCATTCGATGCGCCCCTCCAACCCTGGGGTATACTGAACCGAACCATCGGCAGCAACCAGCAGCCCTTCGACTTCCCGCCAATCCCGAAGCAGCGTCAGCCCCTGCTCCGGACCAAGCACAAAAGCCGCCGTAGCCAGGGCATCCGCAAGTGTCGCATCACCAGCCCAAACGGTCACACTCTGACAGCCTTGGGCAGGATAGCCGGTACGCGGGTCAAACAGATGGTGGTAACGCACCCCCTGGACCTCAAAATACCGTTCATAATCGCCGGAGGTCACCACCGCCCCACCAGGGAGCACCAGCGTCGCCAGTAACTCCTCGGCGTGTCGTGGGTGACGGATGCCGATCCGCCAGTCGCGCTGCTGCGGATACCCCACCAGGGCCATGTCGCCACTGGCGTTGACCGCAGCAGACGTTACCGCGGCGTTCCGTAGCTTCCTGGCCGCGGCCTCGACGGCATAGCCCTTGGCGACACCGCCTAATTCCGGCTGCAGCTCAACCTGTCGCTTAACGATCTTTGTTCCCTGCACCGCCAGCGCCTGTGGACCGATCCCTTCAAGCGCCGCGTGGATCGCCTCGGCCTTCGGTACGTGCAGCCGCAGTCCGTTGACATCCCAGAGCTTTACCAGCCGCCCCAGGGTCAAATCGAAGGCTCCTCGACTCCGTCGTGCCACCTCCAGTCCTGCCGCCACGACTTCCCGTGTTTCGGTTGAAACCTCCAGCTCCGCCACATTCCCCAGTCGCGCCACCTCCGAAGTCGCAACCTGCGGCGACAACTGCTGCTCGAGACGCTCCATCTCGGCGAAGGCCGCCTCGATCGCCCGGTGCAGCTCCAAGCCATCGTGCCCGGTAGCGCTGATCTCGACCAGCGTTCCCATGATCATGCGACTTCGCTGCACACTCTGCAGCTGTTGACTCTGCCACCAAAGCCCCGCCATCAGCAGTGCGCCGCACACGAGCAGCAGGGCTAGGCCTTTTTTCACCCTGGCTCCTCAACAATTTCGCCGATCAGATCGTACTCGGAGGAATCGGTAATTTTCAAGTTGACCACCTCTCCGACGTCGGACTGTCCCGCCGTGATGTAGACCAGGCCATCGACATCCGGAGCCTGGCGGACACTGCGCCCTTTCAGCAACAGTTCCGTTTCCTCGCTGAATCCCTCGACCAGTACCGGTTCGACCTTTCCGACCAGCTCCCGGTTCTTGCGAAAAGAGACCCGGCTCTGGGTCTTCATCAGCTTGCGATAGCGAGCCTGCTTGGTCCTCTCCTGGACCTGCTCCTCCATCTCGGCCGCCGGGGTCCCTTCCTCGCGGGAATAGCGGAACACCCCAACCCGTTCGAAGTGTCCATCCGCAACGAACTCCTGTAACTTGGCGAACTGAGTATCACTCTCTCCCGGGAAGCCGACAATAAAGGATGTTCGCAGCGTCACGTCCGGCAATTTCTCGCGGATTCTCACGATCAGGTTGCGCACCCCCTGTTCGTCAATACGGCGATTCATCTGCTTCAGCAGTTCGTTGTCGATATGCTGCAGCGGGATATCCAGGTACGAGCAGATCTTTTCCTCTTGCGCGATGAGCTCCAGCAGTTCGTCGCTGATACCGTCAGGGTAGGCATAGAGCAGGCGCAGCCACTTAAGCTGTTCGATCTCCACCAGTGCCCGCAGTAGCTTTTCAAGGGTCGCGCCGTCGCTACGGTCTCGGCCGAAGGCGGTGATATCCTGGGCGATCAGATTGATCTCGACCACCCCCTGCTCGGTAAGCCTCTTAACCTCCTCGACCACCGAATCGATGGAGCGTGACCTCAGTGTCCCGCGCACCTGGGGAATCACGCAGTAGGAACAGTGGTGACTGCACCCTTCGGCAATCTTGACGTAGGTCGAGTAGAAAGGGGAGGATGTCACCCGCGGCGTGGCATGATCGTAGAGGTAATCGGGTTGACTGGTGATCGCCTTGAGAGAGTCGTTCTGCGAAAGACCCGACTCCAGTAGTTCGACAATGCGTGGCGCATCGGCGGTCCCCATAAACAGGTCGACCTCGGGAAACTCCTCCTGTAACTCCTCACGATAGCGCTGCGGAAGACACCCGGTCACGACCAGCAGCCGGCAGTTCCCGTTTTTTTTCAGGTCGTCCAGATTGAGAATCGTCTCAATCGATTCTTCCTTGGCATCGTTGATAAACGTGCAGGTGTTGACAATGATGATTTCAGCCTGCTCTTCCTCGGTCACGATCTGGTAGCGGTCATCCGGCAGATGACCAAGCATGATCTCGGCATCGACAAGGTTCTTCGGACAACCGAGGCTCACCAGGCTTACGGTATGTTTTCCCACAATCAACTCTTTCTCCGCGCTCGCTAGGAGCGCATATTGATAAATTGCAGTTCGATGTCGAAATCGAGCCCCTTCAGGAACTGGATAACCTCCTGCAAGTCATCGATCTTTTTCCCGGTAACCCGAACCTGGTCCTCCATGATCTGTGCCTGGACCTTCAGCTTGGTCTCCTTGATTTTTTTGACCAGCTCCTTGCCTTTCTCCTTGCTGATCCCCTCGACAATCGCCACCTTCTGGCGCACTGCGCCCGCGGAGGCAGGCTCCTTCTTGCCGAAATCGAGACACTTGGGTGAGACGCTGCGGCGCACCAGCCGCTCACGCAACAAGCCACACATCGCCTCCAGTTTGTAGTCATCCGCAGCCTCCAGGGTCAGTCCATTCCCCTCCAGGTCAATTTCGTTATGCGTGCCCTTGAAATCGTAGCGCTGGCTTATTTCCTTGCGCACCTGGTTTACGGCATTATCGACTTCCTGCATGTCGACCTTTGAAACAATATCGAAACTTGGCATAACCAGAACATCCTTTCACGTATGGCTTAAAACAACGTAGAATCGCGACCTTAATAGCACAAACCGCCCCGCAGGCCAAGCCTCTTGCGGAGCGGTTTACGGTCGTATGCGCGAAATTGGAGAATTAGAAGCCCATCTCCTTGCCGGTCGGACGGATGACATCAACCCCGGCAGGCAGAATGAACCGGAACAGGCTATCCGGTAATCCTCGGTTCACGCGTATATTGCTGAATTCGATCTGGGTACGGTTCCCTTCGGGGCTGAACACCGTGCTCGCGCGGATGGGGAAGGTATCGCCTACTGTTCCGCTGGCCTTGAAGGCAAGGACCGCATCACGATCCACGACCAGCAACATCCGCTGAATCAGCACGGAACTACGTCGGGGACTCAGTTCGAGCACGTAATTCCCCGCGACATCCTGATTGGGGTAGCCCCAGGTAATCTGAAAATCGCGCGACAGATTGCCCATGCCGGTCAAAAAAGTCATCGGGTCATCGGAGCGTGTTCGACCGGTGAACTCAATGTCAGACTGGATGACCTGGTTGTTTTCCGGCAGATAAACCCACAGCGTCTTGCCATCGGAGACAAACTCCTGGCGTGTCGGCTGATCGTATTCCCAGCGGAATTGCGCCACCGGCACACGGTCCGCGCGACTGCGAACATATTTAACCATGACCCGCCCCGCCCCATGCTGAGCCTGGCCGAGCGTGGCTATTTCCGCTTCCTGGAAAAAATCGCCCTCGAAATCAAGCAGCGCCGAATTGCTCCCTCCGCGCATCCGTGTTGCGTCAGACTTAAAGGGTTTTTCCAGGGTATTAATTACATCACTCAAACCGATTGGCGCCGCCCAGAGTGTCTGGGCCAGGGCCATCACGGCCAACAGCGTTGCGAAACAGGCTATCTTTTTCATGCACACTCTCCCATCAGCTGAAACCTCTACAACAACTTCGGCTCTTTTGAACGCACGGTCATCACGGCCACGCTCCCGCTGGCCAGGTCAAACTCGAGGCTCCGCCCCTGATTCCCCCCGGTTTCCTGGCCCACCACGGGGATTTGCATTTGCGCTAGAACCTCGATGGCTTGGCTCAGGTTGAGTTCGCCGATGGGGGTCAACCGCTCGTGCGTCGACAGAAACATCTGACTCCCCCCCACCAGCTTGGCCACCAGCGCACCTTGTGGCGAACCGCAGGCGGCAAGTTTTTCCACCATCTCCGCAATGGCCAGGTTTACGTAGGTCGCCGGCTTTACCGATGTATGCCCCTCACGCGGAACCGGCAGCAACGCATGCGCAAGTGCGCCACGTTGTGCTGCTTCATCATACAGCAAAATGGCCAGACAGGACCCCAGGCCACGGGCAACCAGGGTGGCAGGCGCCTCAGCGAGGCGATATTCAGCAATACCGACTCGAAGAACGTCCATCTCAGGTCACTCCAATCGCCTCAAAGAGGGTATCTAAGGACTCGCGATCAGGGATCAGAAAGAAATGACCGCTCAAATCGGTCTGCGACGGATCGCTTCCATAAACAACCGCTTCCAGCATGACAGCCTGTTCGCTCTGCTGGATCAGGTCTCCGAGCACCGCGTCGATAACCGCACCGACCATATCGTATGCAAATTGCGGCGTCGAGGGGATCAACGTCTTGTTTACCAGACTGCCCAAGGCGCCAAGGTAAGCCGATGCGAGGATATTGCCGATCTCCTTGAGGGTCGACTCCTCGATTTCATCAAGCACCTGCTGGGACGGGGTCCGTGATACCACCCGGCGCAGCAACTCCATGACACTATCTTCGGGAAATACCATCAACACCAGGCCCCGCGCATCACCCAAAACCTGCAGCACCACACCGGCCACCAGCTTCTCCGCCCCACCCAGCAGCTCCGGAACCTTGGCAACATCGGTCACCGTGGCCTTGGGAACACGAATATAAATCGTCTCTCCGAGCATTTGCGAGAGCGCCGTCGCCGCATGCCCCATGCCGATATTGCTCATCTCTCGCAAGGCATCGAGCTGTATCTCATTGAAGGTGAGTGCGCTCATACACCCTCTCCCGCGGTACGGGCCAATAACGGCATAGTCTTCCCTTCGATCAGACCCTGTGGGTCGACAATGAAAACGATATTCCCTTCTCCCAGGAAAGTGGCACCACTGACCCCGGTCAGTTGGTCGAGCGGCGGGGCCAGGGCCTTGACAAAGGCCTCGCGTTGTCCGACCAGCCGATCGACAACCAGCCCGAGTTTGCGTCCACGATACTCGGTGATCACCACCGGAATCGAGCCAATCCTGGGTGGACTGGGCAATTCCAGCAATTTCGACAGGGACACCAAGGGGATCAGGTCTTCGTCAAACTGGATCACCATCTGCTTGCCCGAAGCACGGATCTCCTTACGGTCAACGTCGAGACTGTGCCCGACACGGGTAATCGGGATACCGAGCAGGTTACCGCCGACTTCAACCAACAAAATCTGGATAATCGCAACAGAGAGCGGCAGTTTCATCAGGATACGGGTCCCCATCCCGCGCTCCGACTCGATCTGCAGAATCCCGCCGAGGATTTCGACGGCGTTTTTGACCACATCCATGCCGACGCCACGCCCTGAGGTCTCGGTGATCTGAGATGCCGTTGAAAAACCGGGAACGCAGACCAACTGCAGAGCATCCCGGTCGCGCATGCTGCGCGCCTGTGTCGCCGTGATCAGTCCTTTTTCGATCGCCTTGTTGCGGATCTTTTCAGGATCCATTCCCCAACCGTCGTCTGCGACGCTGAGCAGGACCATGTCCTTCTCTCGCCAGGCTCGGACGGTAACAACTCCACGCTTGTCGACACCATGATCGACCGCGTTGCGCACCATGTGCACCAAGGGATCGGAGAGTTCATCAAGGATCGCGCGATCGAGTTCGATATCCTCACCTTCGAGACGTAAGGTGACATCCTTGCCGGTCTTCTTGCCGAGTTCTCGAACCAGCCGCGGCAAACGCCCGGTGATGCTCTCGATCGGCAGCATGCGAACCTGCAGTACATGATGGTGAAGGTCCGTAATCAATCGCGCCAGCTGACCGACCCCCTCCCTGACATCCTTCCAGCGTTCCTCTTTAGTTGCCGTCTGCAACATATAACGATTGGTGAGCAATTCTCCGGTCAAATTGATAAACCGATCAAGCAGGTCCGTGCGGACACGAATCGTTCTCACACTGTCGTCACCACGTCCCTTGGCGACAGTATCTCGCTCCGACTTCTTGGCCTCGGGTTCGGCTAGGATGACACGGGCCACGTCGGGTTGCTGTTCCAGCAATTTCTGTAGTTCTTCGGGAGAAGTCTTGGTACGTAGGTGGGCATGCAGGTGCCGGACCGGGGTGCCGGTCGCCACTTCTTCTGCCGTCGGCACCCGATAAAGCAGTTCGCCAAGCTGTTCCAATTCGCGGAACAACAGCATGGCACGCGCCGCCGGCGCCGCAGCATCCGGGGAAAGGTCGATCTGCAGAGCCAATACCCCGGAACCAAGCTTCGGGTGAGCCGGGGGCTCAGGAGCAGGGGCCACTGGTTGGTCAGGCTCTTCCACACCTTCTTCCGGACCAAAGTCGAAATCGATCCCCCCAACATCTTCCTGTGGTTGGGGGTCGGTCGCAACCAGACCGACGTCCTCCGGGAAGACCACCCCGGGTGTGGCAACTTTCTGTTCACCGCCATCCGGAAGCCCTTGGAGAAACTCGTCAATCGCCCGCTCGGGCTGATCCTGTTCGATGTCCTCCATCAACCCTTCCAGCAGGTCGATGCCATCCAGCAGGGTATCCACCGACTCGGCGGACGCTTCCCCCGTTTTGCGGAAACCGTCAAGAATATCCTCGAGCCGATGTGCGAGCTGTGCCGTGCTCTCGTAACCCATCGACGCAGCCATCCCCTTGACGGAGTGGGCATTACGGAACATAGTGTCGATCACCGAACGATCCGCGGGATTCTTCTCGAGTGTTATGACCAGCTTCGCCATGCTGGCGAGATGTTCTCCAGCCTCGCTGAGAAACATCCCTTTGTATTTGGACATATCCATGGTCTACCCCTTGAGGTGGAGCCTAACCCGGCTATCCGCAGATCCGCTTGACAACCTCAACCACCCGTTCTTCCTTGAACGGCTTGACGATAAAATCCTTGGCCCCCACTTGCACCGCCTCGAGTACCAGCGACTCCTGACCGAGGGCACTACACATCACGATACGTGCGTAGGGATCTTCCTTGATGATCTCCTCTAGCGCCTCGATCCCGCTTTTGAGTGGCATGACGATATCCATCGTCACCAGGTCAGGTTGGTGTTTGCGATACAACGCAACCGCCTCCTCACCATTGGTCGCCTCGGCAACAACCGAATAACCAACCTTTGTCAGAATATCCTTGAGCAGATTGCGCATAAACAGGGCATCATCTGCAATCAGTACCTTAAGCCCCACGTTCGCCTCCTCTATCTACAAATGTTTCATCAATTGCGGCCGTCAAACGCTCCAGATCGAGCAGATTGATCATTTCATCCTGCTCGTTTTGAACTGCCCGAATATACGTATTCGCACGTCGTTCTTCACTCTCCGGCAGGAGAGCCTCTTCACTCATGGCACGAAACCCGACAACCTGGGTCACGGCCAGGGCCAGCTTCATCTCGCTGCCCGCGAGAACCACTACCCGATGATCACGCTGCTGGTCGCCAAGCTGCAAAAAACCACCCAGATCAAAAACCGGCACCACCTGGCTGTGAAAGTTCAGTGCGCCCATGACATGCTGCGGCGCACGTGGCACGTAAAAAAGCTCCTCCGCTTCCACAACTTCCTGGATTTTATCGACCTCGAGGCCATATCGTTCTTCCCCGAGGAAAAAAACCAGTAGTTGGCTCATCCGTGGAGATCCTCCATACCGAGGTCAAAACGACTGACCATGGTCAGCAGCTCTTCGGAGAGGCCCGAAAGCTCCTGGGCCGAGCGCGCCATCTCTTCCATCGACGCCGACTGTTCCTGCGTAGCTGCCGAAACCTGCTCGGTTGCCGCAGCGTTATCGTCGGTAACCTTGGCAATTTCATCCATGGCGGACTCAATCTCCCGGGCGCCCCCCGACTGTTGGTCCGAGAGTTCGGCAATCGTTTGAGCCTTACTCCGGGTATTCAGAGCATGCTCGGTAATCTCGTTAAAGGCCCCTCCCGTCGTATCGAGCGCTTCATGGCCCGAATGCATCATCTGCACGCTGTCACGCATTGAAAGCTGCACCTTCTGACTTTCCTCGCGGATGGTCTCGACCAGGCCGGTAATCTCCGAAGCCGACTCTGCCGTCGACTCTGCCAGCTTACGCACCTCCTCCGCGACCACCGAGAATCCTCGCCCGTATTCTCCGGCGCGCGCCGCCTCGATGGTTGCATTCAGTGCCAACAGGTTGGTTTTCTGCGAAATGCCACTGATAACGTCGACGATCTGCCCGATCTTTTGAACATTGTCGCCAAAATCCATTATCTGAGCGCTGTTGCGCTCAACATCCATCAGCACCTGCTTCATCTTGTCCATGGCCGAACGAGCCATGTCACCACCCTGCTCCGCCGTACTGACCGTCGTAACCGCGGCTTCCTTCATCTTTTGGGCGGCGTTGGCGATCAGGTCAACGGAAATAACCAGCTCCTTGACGATTTTCGCACCCTTTTCGACCATTTCAGCCTGTTTTTCAGCCCCTCGGCTGACCTGTTCAATGGTATTTGACACCTGGTGCGATGAGGCACTGATCTCCTGGGATGAGGCCGACAGTCCCTGCGCGGAGTCGGAAACCCGATGCGAGGAACGACGGATCTGGCCGACCAGCACGCGAAGGTTTTCTGCCAGCCGGTTAAGGCTCTCCGCAAGATCCTCCGTCTCGTCGGGGAACTTGCGTTGCGACCACGCTACCTGCGTGGTCAAATCTCCTTCGCTGAAACGCTCGGCGGCCTCGCGCAACAAACCGATATTGCTTGTAAAGGCCTTGGAAAAAAGCCACCCCAGAAGCAGGCCAACCACCAGGGCCGTCCCCATCACCACCAGCTGCTCGAGAAATTCCGGCAGGCCCAGAAAGGGCGCCAAGAAGTCGACTGCGACAATCGTCGCCACGACAAAAATGAAGCCAAGAGTGAATTTGTACGAAATTTCTATACGCATCTGTCCGCTCCTTTATCCGGCCGCGGCCGGTGAACTCATTTCTTTACTCTTTACCGCGCGCATAGACCCTTTCGGCATGATTGATCGCACGAAAAAACTCTCGCACCGGACCGAGCATGGTCTCCGCCTTGCCAAGTACCAGCAGGCCCCCCGGAGGTAAAGACTGCGCAAACTGCCCCAGGATGCGCTCCTGTTCCTGACGTGAAAAATAGATCAGCACATTGCGGCACAAAATCAGATCAACCTGCGGATAGGGATCCGAAAGAATGTCGTGTCTTGCAAATTGCACCCCGCTCCGCAATCGATTTTCTACTATATACCAGCGCCCCTCCCGTGTGAAATATTTCTGGCGCATTTCTTCTGGAATATTCACCAGTCTCTGCGCCTCGTAGCGGCCGGCCGCAGCCTTGTCAAGCACCGCCTCGCTGATATCGCTGGCGATCAGGCGACCCGCCTTAATCCCCAGTTCGCTTAGCAGTATGGCAACAGAATACGGTTCTTCTCCGCTTGAACAGCCGACACTCCAGATGCGCATACCGCGCGAACCACACCGTCGGGACAAGGCGGGCAACTCGTTTTCAATCACACCGAAGGCTGTTGGATTGCGAAAAAACTGTGACACATGGATCGTCAGTGTGGTCAGCAGTTCGTCCAGTTCCGCCTCGTCACTCCCCAGCAACTCGGCATAGTCTCTGGCGTCGTTCAGCCCTCGGGCGCGTACGCGGATGGCAATTCTGCGCTTGATGCAGCGATCTTTGTACCAGCCGAGATCGAAGTCTCGCTTTTCGACCAGAAGTCGTCTGATCTCCTGGTACTGTTCCTCGGGAAACTCACTCCCCAGAAAGGGCCGGTCCATTTCACCGGTGTTATTTGATGCATCGTCTACGGCCATATTAGCCCTTCGAGTTCACCGCTACGCAGCCACCTCAAGGTTCTCTGCTGAAATGATCGTACCCGACCGCCCCAAGGACCAGACCGGTACTCTCCAACCCCTTGACCTTTAATCCGGGTTCGCTGCACATGCTACCTATCTCGGTAAGCTGCACCCCGAGCTGCTCAGCCAATTGCCCGACCTCGCCACCTCTCTCGGGCGGAACACAGAACAGTAACTCGTAGTCTTCTCCGCCACGCAGCACCAGCTCCAGAGCATCCGGGCATTCAGCAACATGACATCGCATCGCCTTCGATAAGGGGATATGGGTGACCTCGATTTCCGCTCCCACTCCCGAAGCGCGCCGGATATGCCCGAGGTCGGCTAACAAGCCGTCTGAAATGTCGATCATCGCCCGAACAAGGCCCCGCTCAGCCAGAGCCCTGCCCAAAGCGACCCGGGCCTGGGGCCGATGGTGACGTACCGCCACCTCCGGGGAGGGCTGCTCCCCCCTCTGCAGACAGGACAAAGCCAGTGCGCTGTCGCCAAGAGACCCAGACACCCAAAGGCGGTCTCCCGCTTGCGCGCCACTGCGCTGTACCAACTCCTTTAACGGCACGTGCCCCTGTACGGTAATCGCCAGCGTCAGCCCGCCGGCGGAACGGCAGGTATCCCCACCTAGTAGCTCGGCACCATAGCGCCCTGCTTCTTCCCGGATGCCGGCAAACAGCTTATCCAGTCCCAGGACCGGTGTGTCGGGGGGCGCGGCCAACCCCAGGAAAATCGCCTGCGGCGTTCCTCCCATGGCGGCAACGTCGCTGACATTGACAGCTACCGCCTTGCACCCAAGGCTGTAGTAGTCGGTCCAATCCGTACGAAAGTGAACACCTTCCAGCAGTAGATCGGATGAGGTCAACAGCAGCTCCCCGGCGGGAACCTCTACGGCCGCGCAGTCATCCCCAATCCCGACCCGGGCCACAGACGTCACGTCTGCCTGCCGAATCCGCTCAATCAGGCCGAATTCTCCGAGCTCTGCCAATTTCATGCTTTGTTCACCAGCGCCTGCTCGAGCACTTCATTCATATCCCGCACCAACACCAAGCTTATTTTACGCCGCAGGTGCTGGGGAACCTCCTCAAGATCACGGGCATTGCGCGCCGGAAGCAGAACCGTCTTGATATGCGCACGCACTGCGGCGAGAATTTTTTCCTTGACCCCACCGACCGGGAGCACCTTGCCACGCAAGGTAATTTCGCCGGTCATGGCGATATCACTGCGTACCGCACGCCCCGACAACGCCGAAATCAGCGCCGTCGCCATGGTCACACCTGCGCTCGGACCATCCTTCGGAATCGCCCCGGCCGGCACGTGGATGTGGATCTCCCGCTGGGAGCAGGTCTCTTCATCAAAGTCAAAATCCCTAGCTCGCGAACGGGCATAGGAAAGGGCGGTCTGGGCACTCTCTTTCATGACATCCCCCAGAGAACCGGTCAGCGTCAGACCCTTCTTTCCCTTCAGGGTGCAGACCTCTAGGTTGAGCAGCTCACCTCCGGCAGACGTCCAGGCGAGACCGGTGACAACCCCCACTTCCGGCTCTCGGCGTTCCTCCTCGACCAGATACCGGGGCGGGCCCAGGTACTTGGGCACATGACCCGCGGTTATCTTGACTACACGCCGCTCCCCTTCGGCAAAGCGCCTTGCAACCTTGCGACAGATGCCACCGAGTTCTCGCTCGAAGTTACGTAGCCCGGCCTCTGCCGTGTACTCACTGACCACGCGCATCAGAGCATTACGTGAAAGCTGTAGATCCTCGAAGTGCAGGCCATTTTCTTCGATCTGACGAGGGACCAGATAGCGCTCTGCGATCGTCAGCTTCTCCTCCGCGGAGTAACCTGATAACGGCAAAACTTCCATACGATCCTTGAGTGCCGAGGGCACCGGATCGAGCAGATTCGCAGTTGCGATAAACATGACCTTGGAAAGATCGAAGGGAACATTGATGTAATGGTCGGAAAATGCATGGTTCTGTTCGGGATCGAGAACCTCGAGCAGGGCAGCGGCAGGGTCCCCGCGGAAATCAGCCCCGAGTTTGTCGATTTCATCGAGCATAAAGACCGGGTTGTTGGTCCCTGCCTGCTTGATGCCCTGGATAATACGTCCGGGCAACGCGCCGACATACGTACGTCGATGTCCGCGGATTTCCGCCTCATCGCGCACACCGCCCAGCGAGATACGCACAAACTTGCGCCCCATGGCCCGCGCAATCGATTTTCCCAGACTCGTTTTACCCACCCCCGGGGGACCGACAAAACAGAGAATCGGCCCCTTAGTGCTCTGTTTCAGCTTGCGCACGGCCAAAAATTCGAGAATCCGCTCCTTGACCTTTTCCAGGTTAAAGTGATCTTCATCCAGAATCGACTTCGCGTTCGGCAGATCGAAGCTATCCTGTGTCGTGCTGCTCCATGGAAGTTCTACCAGCCAGTCTAGGTAGGTACGCAGCAGCGCGTATTCACCCGCTTCGGGATGCATCCCCTCGAGCCTGCGCAGCTGCTTTTCGATTTCGTCCTTGGCCTCCTCGGGGACCTCCGCGTCCTCGATACGACGACGCAGCTCAGCAAGATCTTCCGCCTTGCTGTCGCTCTCCCCGAGTTCTCCCTGGATGGCGCGCAACTGTTCACGCAGGTAGTACTCCCGCTGAGACTTACCCATCTCTTCCCGAGCCTGGTTCTGGATGCGGTTTTGCACCGCCTGCAGCTCCAGCTCCTTGGCCAGCAGGTCCTTGACTTCACGCAGTCGTACCACCGGATCGAGGATTTCGAGCAGGGTCTGGCTCCCGCCACCCTTGAGGCCCAGATGGCTGGCTACCAGGTCGGCCAGCCCACCGGGGTCCTCCATGTTTTCAACCGCCAGCATTACCTCGCCCGGTAGCGCACGCCCCAGACCGTAGAGCTGCGACAGCTGATCGCGCACGGTGCGCATCAGCGCTTCGATTTCTACGGAAATCTCCGGCGGTTCACCTTCGGCCAGTGACTCGATCTGGACCTTGAAGTAATCACGCTGTTCGCTGCGAGCGATCATGCGAGCCTTGTGCATCCCCTGAACCAGCACCTTCAGGCGCCCATCCGGCAACTTGAGCATGCGCATGATCATGGCAACGGTGCCGACCGGGAAAATATCTTCCAGACCGGGGTCCTCCAGGGTCATGTCCTTCTGCGTAGAAAGCAGGATCATGCGGTCGGCGGCCAGGGCCGCCTCGACAGCAGCAATCGATTTCTCGCGCCCGACAAACAACGGGATGATCATGTAAGGGAAAACCACCATGTCCCGGACCGGGAGCAGGGGAAGTTCGGTGGGCATATTCAGTTCACGTGGTTCAAGGGGGTGCGCCAAAAGCCTGCCCTTTCATACGCAAAGGAGACGCGTTGCTATTTATTTAGAGCATAACCCCTTCAAGATACTGAACTTCTCGATGAATGTCCAGATTGAAACCGTAGGCTCGATGGTCTAGCCACGATCTCCCAAAATCCACTCGACCCATTGATAGACATCATTACGACGGATGCCGCTGCGCAGCATTTTCATGCGCCGTGTTCTCTCGATGAGCGGCATCTTGACCGCTTCATACAGGGTATCGGCCATGCCTTCTACGTCGTACGGGTTAACCAGCAGGGCGTGTTTTTTCATCTGGTCCGCAGCACCGGCGAATTCACTCAGCACCAGCACCCCGTTATTGTCAATCGAGGCGGCACAGTATTCCTTGGCCACCAGGTTCATGCCGTCACGTAGCGGGGTAATCAGGCCAATCTCACAGGCTCGGTAATGGGCCAGCAGTTCGACCCGGTTGAGACTGCGAAAAACATAGTGGATCGGCACCCATCCCGGTTCGCCAAAGCTCGAGTTGATGCGCCCGGCAAGCTGGTCCAGCTGGTTCTTGAGTTGCTGGTACTCGGGGACCAGGGTGCGACTCGGAACCACAACCTGCAGCAGTGAGACCTTGCTGCGCAGCTCAGGGTACTTTTCCAAAAGACGCTCAAAGGCAAGAAATCGCTCCGGGACCCCCTTGGTGTAATCAAGCCGATCGATCCCGAGGACCAGCTGACGATCTTCCAGGTTCTCGTGCAGAAACCAGGCTTTTTCCGCAACCTCTTCGCTTCGCGCCTGCTGGTCAAACTCGTCGAAATCGATGCTGATCGGGTAGTGCCCGACCTTGACCTTGCGCCCACGCCACAGCAACAGGGTGTAGCGACGGCGGGTCTCGGCCTCGACCTCCATGTAAAATTCCCGCACGCAGGCCACGAAGTTTTTGCGATCATGCAGTGTCTGCAGACCGATCAGGTCGTACTCCATCATCGCTTCGATGATCTGGCGCCGCCACGGAAGGCGGCGAAACAGGTCAGGCGAGGGGAACGGGATATGCAGAAAAAACTTGATCGGCGCCTTGAACCCACGACTCTTGAGTGCCGCCCCGACCAGCAACAGTTGGTAATCGTGCACCCATACCATCTTGTCCGCAGGAGCACTCTTGATGATCTGCTCGGCGAACAGCTCGTTCACCTCTTGGTAGCACTTCCAATGCTCGGCAGAGAAATGACAGTGACCCAGTAGGTCGTGGAATAGCGGCCAGAGGGTTTCATTGGAAAATCCGTAATAAAACTGATCGACCTGAGCTTCCGTCAGATCGACCCCCTGCAAGCTATAACCATGCTTGCCAGTGAACTCGTCCATCTGTTTTTGCAGGGTTGGATCCTCGGGGCAACCGGGCCAGCCAATCCACATCCCCTGGTGCTTCCGCAGCACCGGCGTCAGTGCGGTCACCAGCCCACCGGCCGCAGCACGGATTTTAGGACCCTGCTCGGTTTGCGACACAACAATTGGTAAACGGTTTGAAACCGTGATCATCAAGACTCTCCTGTCAAAATTTTCCCGTGCCGGCCCTGTAAGCGTTGAAGCAGGCGGACAAGAAACGCGTTCATTTCACCCGGGGGCTGTAACCAGAGCTCGGCTTCCGTCTTGCGATACTGGTCTCGAACCAGCACGGCGACACCACCTTGCGGCAGGGCACGAAAGGCGTCCTCGTCGGTCAGATCATCTCCGAAGTAGGCCACCGGCATCCCGAACGGCGACTCCCGCATCAGGGTTGTGACCGCATCCGCCTTACTCCAGTTGGTCAGTCGCCACTCAAGTCCTCCATCAAAGGCATGGAGTTGCAGTATCTGTTGGTCTGCTAAGTCCGCCCACTTGTTGCGGGCATAATTCTCCAACCGCCTCTGCTCCGCCTTTCCCAAGCCTCGCCAATGCAGCGCCAACGATGCCGGCTTGTGCTCCACCTGCCCATCCCATCCCGCCTCGGCAAACCAGGAGTTTATATGCGCCAGAAGATCACGGGCCTCCTCTGGTAGGGCCCCGGTTACCAACTCGCCACTCGCGGTACATCGCTCCCAACCATGACACCCCCAGGTCTCAGGCTGTGGACTCAAATCCAGCAGACGCGCGATATCGGCCACCGGCCGCCCACTGACCACCACGACACGCGCCCGCGTGGTTCGACACAACTCCTTGAGCAGCGTTTTTGACTCAGGATAGGGATAGGCGAGGTCACGATTCACAACAAACGGCGCCAAGGTGCCATCGTAATCGAACATCAGCAATGGAGGTTCATCCTGATCGCAAAGTCGGGCTAATACCGGCGCAATCTTGTCATGTTCTTCGTTCACAACGGTTCCGTTCAGGGAGATGAAATGGCCTTAAGGATATCAATTCAGGCGGGGGACGCAAACTTTTCTGGAAATTATCTCGACAGGACAAAGGTCCGTTCACTGAAACAATCAGGGCCGGAACTTCCATGATAAACCCTCTCACTCAGTTGCACATCTCCGGACTGATCGACCAACAGCAGCATGGTCGAACGGGTGCCATAAGCATCCGAAACAATAAAGGGGGGAGCGAGGATTCGCTCCCAGTCAAGGGGCACACCCGTGTCGGGGAGATCTTTATCCGGGAAACCTTCCTGCCACGTCATGATATCAAACAGGTCGTCGCGGCGTATCCGTCCCGGCCGCGCCAGATATTCTTGCAGACTGTTTTGCACATACACAACCTTCGGCCAGGGATCATCAAGCCCTGCGTTGCTCAGCCCGTGGAATCCTCGCGTCAAAGGGACCGGTCGCAGATTATCGCTGGAAAGATAGTAGAGTTGTTCCAGCGTGCCATAGAGCAGGTTGAAGGGCGCATACGCCCCTGCTTTGCTGACCAGTTGCTGTGCAAACTCTGCCGGGGATTCAGACCGAGAGACGAAAGCCACCGGAATCTCGCCACGTGACCGGAGACCGGGGTAGAGCGCCTCGGGACGCCGCACATTCGTCAAGGCCGCGAAGCGCCCCGACAGGTGCCAGGCGGCCCAGGTCCCGCCCTGTTCGAGATCCCTTCCGGCAAGGAGGTCAGGATGCCCTTCCCAGTGATGGAGGGCCGCGGAGGAGCGATGATAATACTCGTCTCGATTCGCCAGAAGAATCAGCGGGTAATCGGGGTGCTGGTCGACAGCCACAACAATCAGGCACATGCGAAAGGTTATCCTTTCTGAACAGCAATCATCTTGATCCTACCATGCTTTAAACAAAAAAAGGCGGCCCCGTTAAGGGCCGCCTCGTTGAGCGTGTCACGATTTTCTTTAAACCTGAGGTCCAGCCTGGGTAAAGTCAAAATCGTCGTTATCAGAAGTGTATTTCTTGAAGTTATTGATGAACATACCGGCCAGTTTGTTGGCCGTTGCATCGAATGCGTCCTTGTCGGCCCAAGCGTTACGCGGGTTGAGGATTTTACTGTCAACCCCCGGCAGTTCCTTGGGGATATTCAGACGGAACCAGCGGGTTGCGTCGAACTCGGCGTTTTCAATGCTGCCATCGAGGATCGCGTTGACACAGGCGCGGGTCGCCTTGATGCTCATACGCTCGCCGACGCCGTAGCCACCTCCTGCCCAGCCGGTGTTGACCAGGTAGGCATTGACCCCATGCTTCTCCATCTTCTCGCCGAGCAGTTTGGCATAGGCGGTCGGATGCAGCGGCAGGAAAGCCTCGCCGAAACAGGATGAGAACGTAGCAGAGGGCTCGGTAACGCCACGCTCGGTACCGGCAACCTTGGCGGTGTAGCCGGAGAGGAAGTAGTACATCGCCTGCTCCTTGCTCAGCTTGGAGACCGGGGGAAGAACCCCGAAAGCGTCGCAGGTGAGGAAGATAATATTTTTGGGTTGGCCGGCCTTGAGGGTCGCCTCATGGTTATCGATATGCTCGATCGGGTAGGAGACGCGGGTATTTTCGGTCTTGCTGTCATCGTCGAAGTCGATCACCCCATCGTCATTGTAGACCACGTTCTCCAGCAGGGCGTCACGTCTGATGGCGCCGAAGATCTCCGGCTCGTTCTCGGAGCTCAGGTTGATGCACTTGGCGTAGCAGCCCCCCTCGAAATTGAAGATGCCGTCATCATCCCAGCCATGTTCGTCGTCACCGATCAGCTTACGCGCTGCGTCGGTCGAAAGGGTGGTCTTGCCTGTCCCGGAGAGGCCGAAGAAAAGGGCAACATCGCCATCCTTGCCGACATTGGCCGAGCAGTGCATCGAGAGGATCCCCTCGAGCGGCAGCCAGTAGTTCATCATGGTGAAGATGCCCTTCTTCATCTCACCGCCGTACCAGGTCCCGCCGATAATGGCGATATTCTTTTCGGCGTTGAAAATGACGAACACTTCAGAGTTCAACCCATGCTGTTTCCACTTCTCGTTGACCAGGCCCGCGGCGTTGTAGACGCGGAAGCCGGGAGCGAAACCCGGCAGGTCGGCGGCATCCGGACGGATGAACATATTTTTCACAAAGTGCGACTGCCAGGCGATCTCAGTGATGAAGCGCACCGATTTTCGGGTCTTCTCATTGGAGCCACAGTAGCCGTCGGTTACATAGACGTCTTTCCCGGAGAGGTAGTCGATAACATCCGCGTAAAGCTCGTCGAAGATTTCTGCAGAAACGGGCTTGTTGATGCTGCCCCAGGCAATATTCTCGGCCGACGGGGACTGTTCAACGAAGTACTTGTCCTTGGGTGAGCGACCGGTAAATTTACCGGTATCGACCATCATGGTGCCATTTTCAGCGACCTGGCCTTCGTTATTGCGCTGCTCATGCTCAAACAGCTCGTCGTAACTCAGATTGTGGTAAACACTTCCAACACTTTTTAACCCTAGGGTTTTCGCATCCAGCATGGTTCTCCTCTTCACTCCGTTGTGGCGGATTCCTTGGATTTTTTCAGCGTCGGCAGGGGTAGGTGAGGTGCCGGCACCTAAATATTCATGGCCATAAAAGGCCTTGCGTATCCGGTCGTCCGTGCGGTTGAATAATTGCACTGATTGACTATATGCAGGACATTGAGGAGGGGACTCTAGCAAATTTATTCAAAATAAAAAAGAAAAATTTCCCTAAAAAGGCAGAGACCGTGCGGTCTCTGCCTATCTTTTTCGCGTTGTCAACCTTTGTTTAGCGTGCCCGACTTTTCAGGTACGCTACCAGATGCCAGATCTGTGCCTCCGTGAAGTGAGCCCCCCAGGACGGCATCACCGAACCCCGGGAACGAAATGGCTCGACGTTCTTGCCCTGCTCGATGCGCCAGTAAAGGTATGCCGGGGCACTATCACGATAGCGGCCATCGGAGAAATCCATCGGTGGCGGCTCATAGTCATTGGCGCGCAGCGAACGTCCCTCTTCCAGATGCCCATGGCAGAACGCGCAATGCCGGGAAAACAGTTCGGCACCTCCCTGCAACGCCTGCTGATCACTGAATAGCCCCTGAGGGGGGACACGGTTCGGGTGATCGCTCCCGCCACTTCCACAACCCCACAGCAACATCGCCAGCATGATCACCCAGCGACGCTTCATACTCAGACCTCCACAGCCTCTCCCGGGGTAATCTCGACGCCCCACCCCCGAAGCTCCCCCAACACACCGTCGAGAAGCTCTTCGAAGGTAGCCGCAACCTCTAGCGACAGCTCGACCCCCATCTCCACCGTCTGCGGCTGCACCCCCCAGACGACCAGCTCTTGCGGGAGGTGCCCTTGCAGTTCGGCCACGGCAAGCAAATCCTGGATACCCATTTGGTGAACCGAGACCTTGCTCGCCAAGGCCCGTGGAACCTCGTCCCCTTCGAGACGCAACAGGGTCCCCGGCGCGGCGTCCATTTCCAGGGCATCGATGATCAACAGTCTGTCGACCCCCTCGAACATCGGCAGCAGGTCGAGACCCAGCGTACCGCCATCCTCGATGCGCACCCCGCGCGGAAAAGTAAAGCGGGCACGTAGGGTCTCTACGGCCCGCCCACCAACACCGTCATCGGTCATGATGATATTGCCCAGACCGAGAACCAGTATCGACATCACAGGTCCTTCGGTTCTATGAAGCGGTAGCCACTGAAGATGCCGCTCATGGTTCCATTGCGTTCCTTCACGTCCATCAACCAGCCGCTGTAAACGTGGTTGATGAAGAAACCGATCAGTAACCACATCACCATATGATGCCCCAGACGCAGCCACTGGTTACCAATCAGGTCTACCAGCGGCAAAAACAGGCTGGCGATAACGCCATCTGGTCGGTACTGGGCATAGAGGGAAAATCCGCTGAAGATCTGAAACAGGAACAGAAAGAAGATCCCGGCATAGGCCATCGCTGCAACCGGGTTATGTCCGACCTCGTAGGAGATCTGCTTGCCGGTGAAGGTATAGTAGCGCAACATCTTGATGAAGTTCCTGCGCCCGGTTTCGGTAAGCCAGGGCATGAATGCCCGCCACGAAGCGTGGTGATTGCCGACAAACATCCAGTAAATGCGCGCCAGCACCGACACTGTGAAAACATATGCCGTGACGTAATGGATGAAGCGCGCCCAACCCATGACAAAGGCACCGTCGGCCCCGGCGATAAACGGGGAACCGATGAACAGACCGGTCAGAGAAAGAATAACGATCGACAGGGCGTTGACCCAGTGGGTGATACGCACCGGCCATTCCCAAACATAGCGTATCTCGAGCATGGCGTGCCTCCTTCGTTAGAGGGCCTTGACCCGGATGATCTCCGTACCCCGTCCATCGAGGACATGCACCGCGCAGGCGAGGCAGGGGTCGAAGGAGTGGATGGTACGCAAGATCTCCACCGGCTTCTCCGGATTCGCGATCGGCGTGCCGAGCAGGGCCGACTCGTAGGGGCCGAGTTGCCCCAGGGCGTCTCGCGGACCGGCGTTCCAAGTCGAGGGGACCACCGCCTGGTAGTTGGCAATCCGCTGATTCTCGATGCGGATCCAGTGCCCGAGGGCGCCGCGCGGCGCCTCGTGGAAACCGAAACCGTGGGCCTCCTTCGGCCAGGTAGCCGGATCCCACATTTCGGCGTTGTGTACTTCAAGGATGCCTCGATCCATGTTGGCAGCCAGTTCGCCAAGCCACTTCTCGTTGCGGCGCGCCAGCACCAGCGCATCGACCCCGCGATCCGCCGTGCGTCCCAGGGTCGAAAACAGCGCTGCCGGGCCAACACCGAGGGTCTTGAGCACATGGTTGACCACGCCCTGGACATCTTCGTTGCCCGCCACGTAAGCCACCAACACACGAGCCAGCGGACCGACCTCCATCGGCTGGTCTTCGTAACGTGGTGACTTAACCCAGGAGTACTTGCTATCGGTATCGAGGAACTCGTAGGGGGGCTTGGGGCCGGTATAGTTTGGCGAAGTCTGCCCCTGGTAGGGGTGCAACCCCTTGTCGTCGCCACCGGAATAGCTGTACCAGGAGTTGGTCACGTACTCGGCGACCTTCTTCTCGTCGAACGACAGGACGTTGGCAATATCCTTGCCCATGATGATGCCACGCGGCATATAGAGGTTGTCGATGCCACCGGAGTTGTCCTCGTGAAAATCACCGTAGCTGAGGAAGTTACCGACTCCGCCACCGATGGCGGCCCAGTCCTTGTAGAACGAGGCCACCGCCAGCAGGTCGGGGATGTAGACCTGCTCGACGAAAAGCTTGGCCTTCTTGAAGAGCTTCTGCATGTAGGCGATCTTGTCGGCATTGATGGCGTTCTGGCTGTCAGGGTCGATCGGGATCGACATCCCGCCGACCAGGAAGGTCTGCGGATGCGGGTTCTTCGAGCCGAGAATGGCGTGGATCTTGATGACATCCTTCTGCCACTCGAGCGCCTCGAGGTAATGGGCAACCGCCATCAGGTTGGCCTCGGGCGGCAGACGGTAGGCACTGTGCCCCCAGTAGGCATTCTGGAACGGACCGAGGCGGCCGGTATCGACAAACGCCTGAACACGCTCCTTGACCGCCTTGAAGTGCTTGACGCTCGAGTTCGGCCACTCGGAGATCGACTGCGCCAGCGTCGCGGTCTTCTTCGGGTCGGCCTTGAGCGCGCTGGTGATATCGACCCAGTCGAGCGCGTGCAGATGATAGAAGTGGATCACATGGTCCTGGACGTTCTGGATGCCCATGATCAGGTTACGGATCAGGCGGGCATTGTCGGGGACCTGGATCTTCAGCGCATCCTCGACGGCACGGATGCTCGCCATCGAATGCACGGTGGTACAGACCCCGCAGAAACGCTGGGTAAAATGGTGCGCGTCACGCGGATCACGCCCTTTGAGGATCTCTTCGATGCCACGGAAGGCGGTCGAGGAGCTCCACGCGTTGGCGATTTTGCCTCCCTCGATCTGGGCCTCGATACGCAGGTGCCCCTCGATACGGGTGATGGGGTCGACAACAATCTTTTTCGACATGGTCTACTCCTCCTTCTTCACTTTATCGGATTCCATGGCATCCCCCTTGCGCAACGCGCTGGCCACACCATGGGCCGCAAAGGCCGCGCCGGTGGCGGCCGCCAGACCGAGACCGATCTTGTCCGCGGTATCCTCGACGCCAAAACCTGGAACATTCGGTAATCTCCGGTAGAAGGGACTCATGGTGTCCCAGAAGCCGGGCTCGGAGCAACCGATGCAACCATGCCCTGCCATAACCGGCCAGCAGGTGCCCTCGTTGTAGCGCACCGTCGGACAATTATGGAAGGTTTCAGGCCCTTTGCAGCCAAGCTTGTAGAGGCAGTATCCCTGGCGATGTCCCGGGTCGCCGAAGTTTTCGGCGTACTGCCCGGCATCGAAGTGACTCCGCCGCTCACAGTTGTCATGGATGCGCTTGCCGTAGGCGAATTTCGGGCGCCCCAGGGCGTCGGTCGCCGGAAGGCGCTTGAAGGTCAAAAAGTGCACAATCGTCGCGGTCAGGTTTTCGGCATTGACCGGGCAGCCGGGGAGGTTGAGTACCGTGGCACCGGGCACCAGTTCGCTTACCGATTTCGCGCCGGTAGGGTTGGGGGCGGCGGCGGGAATGCCACCGAAGGAGGCACAGGAGCCAACCGTAATGGTTGCCGCGGCGTTGCCGACCAGTTTCTTGAGGCTCTCTTCGGCACTGACACCACCGACCGTACAGTAAGCACCATTCTCGCCGGTCGGGATCGAACCCTCGACGATCAACACGTACTGCCCCTTGTACTTTTCCATCGCCTGGTGCTTGGCATCCTCGGCCAGATGCCCTGCGGCAGCCATCACCACCTCGGCGTATTCGAGGGAAATGACATCGAGGATGATATCCCCGGCCGTCGGCTGGTTTGCGCGCAGGAACGCCTCCGAATCCCCGGAGCAGCTCTGGAACTCGACCCAGATCACCGGTACCCGCTGGTCATCGAGGGCCTGAGCGATCTTCGGTGCAAAACCGATCGGCAGCGCCAGGGTAGCTGCTGACGCCGTACAAAACTTCATGAAGTCTCGACGGCTGACGCCCTTGGCTTCCCACTTTTCGAGAATCTCCTCGGGGATGGTGCCAGCATCGTATGATAGGACTGAATCCTTCATCCCTTCCTCCTCTCTAAAACTGGTTTCAAAATCGCACTCTGATCAACGCAGCGACGCCGTAGTCCATGTCTCGCGAACATGAAAACAGCGTTTTATACCTACACATATCTACCGGTTATATGGGCTGACAATTAAAATGTCAATTCATTAATTACGCTCAGAACATCCTGATATCTATATAGTATTTAAAAATTACATATCGGTTAATACTTTTCAGTATAGCGTCTGCACAACAATCGGCAAGTTGCCATATCTATACACTTTGTTCTCAAGATCGCCCCTTCCGCGACCTCATGGCACCCTTGGGGTGATATAATAATCAGCAGCCTTCTAAGAACAGCACAAGGGGTAGATCATGAAGAGAAACGTGGCGAACGGCAGCACCCCATGACAGCCTTTCAATTGCTTGAACATACGGCCGACATCGGTGTCGCTGCGCGAGGGAAGAGCCTCGCCGAACTGTTTTGTGCCGCAGCGCAAGGGGTGCGACACCTCCTCACCTCCAGTCGCTGCAGCAGTGAACTGACGTGCGACATTGAACTGACCTGCAACGACCTCGAAGAGTTGCTCGTTTCCTGGCTGCAGGAGATTCTCTACCTGTTCGAAGCGGAACGGTTTCTCCCTGCGGAATTCACCATCCGCAGTGTCTCGACAAAACACCTCACCGCCACCGTACACGGCTGCCGCTTCGACCCCGAGCGTCATCAGCTCGGACGGGAGATCAAGGCGGTCACCTATCACCGCCTCCGTGTCGATTGCAGCGACGGAATGTGGCAGGCCGATATTTATCTCGACCTCTAGGAGTCGACGATGCACGTGGAACGGCTCGACAACTGGCGCTGGCGCATCCCCCGACAGGGTGAAATGCTCACCGATGGCCTAATCTTCGCCAGCAGCACCCTGATGGAAGAGCTGCGCCACGAGCAGGCTCTCGAACAGGTCTGCAATGTTGCCATGCTTCCGGGTATCGTCGGCCCCTCTCTGGCAATGCCGGATATTCACTGGGGCTACGGCTTTCCGATCGGGGGTGTAGCGGCCTTCGACCAGGACGAGGGGGTGGTCTCTCCCGGCGGCGTCGGTTATGACATCAACTGCGGTGTGCGTCTGCTCCGCTCGGCGCTGCATGCCGACGAAATCACTCCGCAACTAGCACAACTGGCCGACAGCTTGTTCCACAACATCCCCTCGGGGGTCGGCTCACAACGGAGCGACCTCAGACTGACCCGCAAGGATGAGCGACAGGTCCTGGAGAAGGGGGCCGCATGGGCCGTCGAAAGGGGCTACGGCAGCGCTGCAGACCTCGATCAGATCGAAGACCACGGCAAACTCCCCGACGCCGACCCCGAGCTGCTCTCGGAACGCGCCCTGGAGCGCGGGCGCTCCCAGCTCGGCACCCTCGGCAGCGGCAATCACTTCGTGGAAGTTCAGCAGGTCGAGATCATCCATGACGCGGACCTCGCCGACACCCTCGGTCTGCACCGCGGACAGGTAACGGTCTCGATCCATACCGGTAGCCGCGGACTCGGCTACCAGATCTGTGACGACTACCTGAAGGTGATGCTGCAGGTATCCCGCCACTACGGCATCAAACTTCCCGATCGCCAGCTCTGCTGCGCACCACTCGGAAGTCCCGAGGCGCAGCGCTATCTCGGGGCTATGGCTTGTGCTGCCAACTTTGCCTTCGCAAACCGCCAGATCATCACCGCCTGGGTGGCGAAAAGTTTCGTCACGGTCACCGGCAAAGCCCCGGCGGATCTTCGCTTGGCGACGATCTATGACGTCTGCCACAACATCGCCAAGTGGGAGCAGCATACAGTTGACGGAGAAATGCGCCGGCTTTGCGTCCACCGCAAGGGTGCTACGCGCGCTTTCCCGGCAGGGCATGCGGAGGTGCCGGCCCCGTACCGACACATCGGGCAGCCGGTGCTGATCCCGGGAGATATGGGGCGTTGTTCCTACATTTTGGTAGGCGCACCGGGATCTATACAGGAATCTTTCGGCTCAGCCTGTCACGGTGCCGGCCGCCTGCTGTCGCGGCATGCGGCCAAAAAACTTGCCCACGGCCACGACATCATCCGCGATCTCGCCCGTAAAGGGATTCAGATCCGCGCGGCCGGCAGGGGCACGGTGGCGGAAGAGATTCCGGAGGCGTACAAGGACGTCTCCGAAGTGGTCAAGGTGGTGGAGCAAGCCGGGCTCGCCAGAATCGTTGCACGTCTGAGGCCAATGGCCGTGATCAAAGGCTGAAACAGGAGAAATGTTATGCGGGTATTTGTCACCGGTGGAACCGGTTTTGTCGGTCGTGAAATCCTTCAACAACTCACCGCCGCCGGGCATACGGTCCGGTCCCTGGCACGGGGCGGAAAACGCCGTCTCGATCTGGCCGGCGTCGAATGTGTACCGGGTGACATTACCGATTCTAAAAGTCTCGACGGGCTTCTCGAAGGGTGCGATGCCGTCATTCACCTGGTCGGCATCATTCGCGAATTCCCCAGCCGCGGCATCACCTTCGAACGCCTGCACGTCGAAGCGACCCGAAATATGCTGGCCGCGGCAACCGAACAGAAGGTTCCGCGCTTCATACACATGAGCGCCAACGGTAGCCGCGAAAACGCAGCCACCGCCTATCACTTCTCCAAGTGGCGCGCCGAGCAGGCGGTGCGTGACTCTGCCCTTGCGTGGACCGTGTTCCGCCCCTCGCTGATCTATGGCCGCAGCGACCAGTTCGTCAATCTCCTCGCCGGGATGATCCGCAAGCTGCCGCTGGTCCCGGTGCTCGGCGACGGCCAGTACCGCCTGTCTCCAGTGGCCGTCGAAGACGTGGCCCGTGGTTTCATCGCAGCGCTCTCCCGGGAAGAAAGCATTGCCCAGAACTACGCCTGCGGCGGACCGCAAGCGGTCACCTACGATCAGCTACTCAAAGCGGTAGCCGTGGCCCTCAGGCGTTCTCCACCGTGCATACTGCATCACCCGGTCTCGCTGATGCGCCCGGTCATTTACGCCTTCGAACGCTTTTCGGCTTTCCCGATCACCAGCGAACAGCTCACCATGTTGTTGGAAGGAAATGTTTGTGATCCCGAAGAGTGGCGCAAGGCTTTCGACCTTACTCTGACCCCGTTGGCCGCGGGGTTGCAACAGATGCTGGGCGGGAATGAATCTACCTAAGACGGGGTGCGTCGAGGCGACCGTCGAGGCGCAAGGTTCGCCAACCCTCGGCATCCGGTCGCTGCTCGGTAAGCTCCAGAAGAGAGGCAAGCATGCCGGGCAGGCTTTCACCGGCACGAACTTTCACGGCCGCCGCGATGCGACTGCTCGCCGGGTTGCGACCGAGGATGACGCTGCCGCTGCCATTCGCCTCGAGTGCCCCATGTTGCAGTTGCAGACCAGCAATCTGCAAGGTTCGTCCCTGCAGCTTGCCGTCTGAAACAAGTTCTCCGAGCGGCAGCGGCTTCTGGATGCCAAGCGCCTCTAAACCTGACAGTTCCAGACCCGACAACTGCAGTTGCCAGTCAACTCCGTCACGACTCGTGACATTGCCGTGGGCCGCACCCCGCACACGCCCGGCGAGGCGATAATCACCGGCAAACCCTTCGAGCCGCGCCAGGTCAAGGTCACGCAGTTCGATCTCGAGCTGCCCGTCGAGACCCAAGCGGCCTGAAAGCAGGCCGCCATAGGCGACAACGTCGACATCGAGAGACGGCCGCCCCAGCACCAGGCTGTGCCAGCGCGGCGCCACCCGCAGTTCTTCCAGGTAGAGTGGCGCGGGGAGGGGAAGGGGGGCGAGCTGGCACTGCGTCCCTCTTAGCGTCAGCGGGAAACCGATCTCCAGCTCTTTGGCCGTCAGCACCAGGCCACTCGCCTCATACAGGGCCGTGCGTGCTCTCTGCAGCAGCTGCTGCTCCGGCAGGGCCATCCAAAAGCCACTGCAGAATGCCGCAACAAAAATCAACAGGCTGATCGCTCGCGTCGTCCAGACTCGGCCTCCCGGCTGTTTTGTCCTCAGCAGGTTTGTGATCCGTTCACGCATCCCGTTCCAGCGACCGCTCATGAGGACTCACCCGACCGGTAACGGACCACAAGCAGGGTCACGTCAAACAGTTCGCGCTGATCGAAGCGCTTGCGTAACCTCAGCTGCGTGACCTGCGGCACTCCCGCAGCATGCTCAATGGCGTACAACCAGCGCACAAGCTCATTCAGCTGGAGTTTTTCCGCCTCTACCTCAAGACTTTCGGCGACCCGTGCGTCAGCAGAGGCCGCCTGGGGGCGTAGCGAAACCAGCCGCTCGCGCAGACCGATAGCCGCCGCCGTGTTCTCCATCAAAACCGTCACCGAGGTGGCTCGCGCTGTGCTCGTCGCACCACGTCCAAGTGACGCGCGCAGTGCGGCGACCTCCGGGCCAACCTCCTCAAGCGACCCGATCAACCCGCTCGCTCTCTTCGCACGTGTCTCAAGGCGCTCCATGGCCGTCCAGTAGTTGGTCAACAGCAGCAAAGCGATCAGGATGAAACCTACCAATCCACCACCGGCCAACCAGAGGCGCTCTCGCTCGGTCCACTCTCGGCGTATCATCGGGTTCCTCCCAGCACCAGGCGCATGCGAAACGACACCCGATTATCGCTGCCGAGCTTCGATTCAGCCACCACCGCCTGCTGTACTCCTGGCAGGTGTCCAAATGCCTCGCTCAGACGATTGACATCTTCGAATGTCGCCGTACTCCCTTCCAAGCGCACCTCTCCACTACTCAGCACCCACTCGTTGAGCTCGACGTCCAGTTTCTCTGGCAACTGTTGCGACATGGAGCGTAGCAGTTGCAGCGGCGAATTATCGGTGCGCATGCCGCTACCAGCCTTTCCACGCAGCTGTTGCAGCTGGCTCTGCATTTGCCGTGAGGCATCGCGAATGGTCTGGATCTCCGGGAAAGTGGCCCGCAGCTGCTGTTCGGCACGCTGTTCAAGTTGGGCGGTCTCACGCACCTGGCGCTGATAGCCGCTCCACAGGGTAACCACTCCCAGGATCACCACGCCGAGCAGCAGCCCCAGGGAAAATTTCAGCGGACGGCGCAAACCCTGCCAGCCGCTCACAGGAGCAAACTCTCCACGCAGGAAGTTGTGCCGTGTCCCCTTGCCTGCGCGCAGCCCTTCCAGCGCCAACCACGCTACCCTGCTCTGGGCGCCACTCACCGAACACTCCGGGGTGTCCAGCCCGTGCGCCTGTACCTGCCGCCCTGCCGCCGCGAGGGCTTCGCCGAGCGGGACTTTGACACCGTAGAGGATCACCGGCAACCCCTCCCAGCCGTCGTGGCGCTCAAGTTTCTCGGCCTGCTGTTGCAACCACGTGCCGATTTCCGCCGTCTGCCCTCCGGGGTTCGGCAACAACGCATAACGACCAATCTCCCCACCGTCGTACAGGGCGATCCCCAGCTCCCCCTCACGCTGCCAGGCCACCAGCTTTCGTTCACCAGAGCTCTCCTCGGAGTGGTTCAGGCACCCGGGCAAAACCGAGGCTTTCCCGAGAGGGAATTCGGCGGCGGCAAAGATCTCAACCACCGCTCTGAGTTGCGCAGATGGCACCGCCACGGCCGCCACCTGGCTCTGCTCTCCGTCACCGCTACGGCGCACGTAATCGAGCAGCAGCCCGTCGCTGTCAACCGGCAGGCGGTACCAGAAATCGGGAGGGACCACCCCGGCAAGCTTGCGCTTACTCTTGAACGGGTATTTGAGCAGCCGGGCATAGGCGCTCACAGCCGGCAGTAACAGCTCGACCGTGTCGGCGAGACCGGGCTGCAGTTCCTGCTGCAGGGCACGCAGTGTCTCGAGCGGCCCCTCCTCAGGAGAGAAGCCGAGGCTGCGTACCTCCTCCAGCTGCGGCCCCTGCTCCGCCACGGAGCTGACCGCCAGATGCAGTGTATCGCTTTCCAGTTCGAGGGCTATATATCGACGTGCCATAAGCTTTCCGTCTCTATTCCAGGCGCAGGTAGTAAACCTGGCCGCTTGTGCGCCCGATCTCTGCCGAGGCGAAGCGCACCGCATCGTTGATCGTACCCCGACTGCGCACCCGAAAGTGGTCGCTGGTGACCTGCAGGTGGGGGCGTAATTCGCTGTACCAGACCTCGCTGCCGGAAATCTCCTGCAGTTGAGTTACATTGGTCAGCGGCTTCGCTCTGACCAGTTCCACCGTCTCACGCGCGTCACTCAGGGTCATGTTTTCACCCAGAGAGGCGAGCACCTCGGGTGTGACGGTGTTGATATTCACCTTGCTACTCCCGTGCAACGTCACATGCGGCCGCAGCCGAGTGAGAAGCTCGGAACTGAAGCCCTTGACCTGTGCCAGCTCGTCCAAGGTGTAGAGCGGGCCGTTCTTACACAAATAAGAGGGCTCGAGAGACTGATAGTAGTCGCTCTCTGCCCCGTACGCCAGCGCGTCATCGTCCGGATCGAGCCAGTCGATCAGGGCCTCGCTCAGGGCGACCGGGTCTTCACCACCGAGGGTTTCGAACAGACGCTCGAAGCGGTCGCGAAAAAACGCGTCCGGGTTTCCCTGCGACGTCACCAGCCGGTTGACGTCGAGACGCCCGTCGAGATCGACAATACGGATACTAACCGCTCCCTCGTCAACCGGAAAATCGGACAGTCCCTGTGCCCACAGCTCGGTGAGGGCGTCGAAGCCATTGCTGTCCTCGCGCATAAACATCTGCCCGGCGACAATCCCCCCACGTGCGATGTACCCGGCCCGGGTGCGGTCACGGAAGGTTTCCGCGAGACGCAGATCGACCAGCGCCTCGTAAGAGAGTTCGATGACCATCGCCGAGAGCAGCGTCACTACCAGCAACACGAACAGCAGGGCCATGCCCCTTTCACCGCTGCGTCCCTTACCCCCCGCTGCCACTGCTGATCTCCATCACCGTGCGAAACGGGGTCTTCTGCTCGCCGCTCCCTACCTCGAAGCCGACCTTGAGCAGTTGCGGGAGTTGCTGCGAAGCGTCGCTATCCCACTCTTTCTGCCAGCTCCCGTCAGCAAAGCAAAGCAGCTCGATGGCATCGAGTTCGTTCGCCAGCAGCTGCTCCTCCCCCCGCTCGTCACGTTCCTGCAGGGGGCGCTCGCGCCGCAGCAATTCGTACCCCTCGCCATCCTCTGCAACGCGCCACAGATAGGTAATCATCGCCGCGCCGCGGTCCCGGCCGCCGACCCCGGGGGAAGAGGCAAAGGTTGCAAACTCGAGGCTTTTTTCGGCGCCATCTTCGAGCCTGAAGTGCGCATAGGGGTGCCCCTTGCGATACAGCGCGCTGCCGACTTCCCGGGCCAGCCGATCGTAAAAGACCCGGCTGCTCAGGTAGTAAGTACTCTCTTCTCGACTTTTCTCGCGCATGGTCCCGGCGTTGAGAAACACCCCCTGCACAATCACCAGCACCACCGCCCCGACCGCCAGCGCCACCAGTAGCTCGACCAGGGTCAGACCCTGCTGC
>PKUI01000142.1 GCA_002869605.1 Desulfuromonas sp.
ACCTCCTTGAAGTGATCGAGGTCGATAAACACCACGGAGAAGGTGGCCCCGTAACGTTCGCAGCGGCGCACCTCCTGGTCGAGGGAGTTTTGCAGGAACCGGTAGTTGTAGAGCCCGGTCAAATCGTCGGTAAACATCATGTCCCGGGCGCCTTCGTAGCGCAGGGCATTGGAGAAACCGAGACTCAGCTGCTCGAAAAGAAAGCGGATGTTCGGTTCGTAGACATCGGCCGGGAAGTCACCGGCGTCGGGATTGAACACGACCACGGCCCCCTGGCCATGGTCCTCCCTGCAGAGCGGGAAAAAATAGAGGCTACGGATATCGACAAACGGCTCGACAACCGGGGTCAGCTGTTCGGCACTGAACCGCTGAAACCATTTGCACTCGGGCTTGAGCTCCATCAGGCGCAGCGCATGAGCACGTGCGATCTCCTCGCTGACCCCCTCGGTGCCGATGATGTCGATTTCGTTGCGACCATTCTTGAGAAAGGCAAAGGCACGTCCGCCCCCGGTCTCCTCGAGAAACGAGATCATCGCCTGGGAGAGCAGGCGTTCCATATCGAGCAGGGCCGCGAGGTCCTGTCCTGCGGTAAACAGACGTATCTGCCGTTTAAGGTGGAGGTTTTCATTGAGCAGGCGTCGCTGCTCGAGACAGGTATGAACATCATGCAGCAGGACTTCGGGATCGAACGGCTTGACCAGGTAGTCACGGGCCCCGGCCTTCAGGGCACGAATGGCTGTTTCAACGGTCGCATGCCCGGTAACCAGGATCACCTCGGGAGGCGTCTCGCGACGCTTGACTTCTCGTAGCAGATCGATCCCGGAAAGCCCCGGAAGGACCATATCGGTCATCATCACGTCAAAGTTTTCGTTCGCCAGCACCTCGAGAGCCTCTTCGGCACTCGCGGCAGTGGTGACGTGATAGCCCGCCTCGGTCAGTATGTCGCCGTACTGATGACGAAAAAAGGCGTCATCGTCTACGACCAGGATGGTCCCCTTGTCCATATCTACCCGCCCTCAGGAAATTAAATTATGACGATACCAGACAGCTTCCATACTGTCAACGAAAAGCCCCCTCTTTCCACCGTGTTACACGCCATTCAAGACCATCCGTGGCAAGCCGTAGCGTTCCATGCAGATCGGTCCGCCAAAGCGGCACCGCGGACTGCGCGTAAAGAGCCAGGGTATCCGGGTGCGGAAGTCGGTAACGCCCCCCATTCCCCGCGCTGACCAGCGCAACCTCGGGTTCAAAGCCGTCCAACAGCTTTTCCTGGGCTGAATGGCGGCTCCCATGATGGGGCAGCTTGAGCAGTGTCACCGGCCCCGGTGGCGGTTCCGCAAGCAGTTGCGCCACCCCAGGCTGCTCGAGGTCGCCACACAGCAGCGCCCCCTGCACGCCCTGTCGCAGATAGACGACCAGTGAGCGGTCGTTGGCATTGTCAGCCTCCCCCGGCGAGAAAAGCTGCAAACCCTTCGAGATCGCCCCCAAGTCCTGCCACCCCGGCGACGGCACGTGCAGCATCAGATCTCCAGCAACCAGCCGCTGCTGCACTGTTTCCGGGAGCCGCGACTGTGCGACGTTGGTCCAGAGCTCGCTGCATGGTACCCGTTCCAACACCTTCGCCAGGCCGAGCATATGGTCTGGATGCTCATGGGTCAGCACCACCGCATCCAACCGCTTGACTCCGAGCCGCGCAAGGGCCGGTGCCACCAGACGTTCTCCAACATCGTAGCTGCTCCCCGGAAACCCTCCGGCATCCACCAGCACATGCCGATCGCCGCCGAAACTTACCAGTAACGCCTCTCCATGGCCTACCGACAGGGCGGTCAGGGCGATAGCCGGCTTCTCACCCCACGGCAGCATGGTGCAGCATGCAACCAGCAACGCACAGGCGGTCAGGCGACGCCTACCGGCAAAAAGGAGTCCTACCCCCACAAGCAGCAGGCAGACCAGCCACCACTCCGACAACGAGGGCGCCCAGTCGCGGGCGGCCAGACCGGGCCAGTTCAACAAAGACTCAACGCCTCGCAACAGCCCTTCGAGCAAATCACCACAGAGAGAAAAGCAGGTCCGTGCCGCCACCGGGCAGAGCGGTCCGAGAAGCGTCCCGAGCAGAGCAAGTGGCAGCAACAGGAAGGAAACCAGCGGCACCGCCAGGAGGTTGGTCAGCGCTCCGGCAGGTGCGAACTGCTGAAAATGAAGCAGCATGAACGGCAGGGTCGCAAGGGTCGCAGAGAGCGTCGTCACCATCACCAGCAGCGGGTAGCGTTGCCATAGCACTCTTTCCCGCAGCAACGGGTAGCAGCGTCGCATCATCAGAAGGATCCCCAGCGTAGCCGCAAAGGAGAGCTGAAACCCTGCTTCGTACACCAACAGCGGATCTGACAGAAGCAGCACCAGAGCAACGGCCGCCAACGCACGCAGCGCGCTGACCCGCCTGAGCGAGACCATCACCAGGGCGCCCGCGGCGAGCATCAGAAAGGCCCGCCACGAGGAGATCGCCCCGCCACAAAAGTGCAGGTAGCCGTAGAGCAACGGCAACAACAGCAACGGCAATAGACGTCGCGGCGGGCACAACTCCAGCAGCCAGGTCGAACGCCGCCACCACCAGGCCCCCGCAAGGTAAAGTCCGGCGGCCACCAACCCGAAATGCAGACCGGAGATCGCGAACAGGTGGGCTATTCCACCGGAGGCCAGCAGCTCACGATGCTGCGGGGAAACATCCAGCCGCTCCCCCTGGGCCAGCGCACGTACCAGTCCCGCCAGGTCAGGACGATGCGGCAGGGCGCGGCGTATCAGTCCGGCGTTGCTCTGCCGCCACCGCTCGAAGAGACTCGCCTCACGGCGCACCGCCAGTCGCGCGATCGCCTCCGGACGTTTAACGTAAGCGAGGGTAAAAATTCCGCGTCGCGCCAAGTAACGGACAAAATCGAACTCACCGGGCGTGCCGAACAGACGCGGCCGCCTCAAACGGCCCATGAAAGAGAGACGGTCTCCCGCCACAAATGGTGCCTCGGAGGCATCAAGATAGAGGCGCAAGTTACCGTTGACCGGTATCTCCAGGCCGCGATTGATCAGATGCTCAATCTGAAGATCGTAATAAAGGTTGCCACTGGAAGAACGACCGACCGCATACACTTCTCCAGTAACGGCAAGCGGCTCGGCTCCGACGAAGCGATGCAGGGCGTTGGGATATTCAGGAGGACGCTGTGCCTGCGTCACCAGGGAGAAGGCCAGCAGACAGACGCCGCAACAGGCCGGCAGGATCCGCCAACGAAAAGGCAGGAAAAACGCGACCAACAGCAGCAATGCCGCCACTGCGGCGGACAGGGCGGGACGCTCAAACGGAAGGTACGGGGCTAAGACAAGGCCGGCCAGCAGGGAAAGGAGCAGGGGCGGCAGGGGCATGGCGGATCAGCGCGGTTCAGCGAGCGTGACCAGCAGGGTCAGCAATTCATCGAGTTGGCCGCTGGTGACCGGCCCATCGGCCGCAGCGAGCCCGGTCAGGCGCAGAAAATCATCTGGGGTCGCACGGTAGCCCTGCAGGCGCAGCTGATCGACCCCCGTCCGCGGCGGAAGATCGATGCTTAGACGCTGAAGTTCTTCGAGGTGAAAGAACCCCAGGTCGACATCCATCAGGTACGGTTTGAAGAGGACATCACGTTGCAACTTGCCGGGTATTTCCAGATGCAGCGGACGCTCCCCCATGCCGCGGACCAGCAGGCGATAGACCCCGGGGGAGAGTTCCAGATTCCAATTGAGCCGTCCGGGGACGTTGCCCGCGCGGACCCAGGCACCACCGTCCGGTTCGCCGAGATGGCGGATGGTCGTAACCACAGCGCCATCGACCAGCCGTGCGGTTTCGGCCTGGTAAACCTTCTGCTCCCCGCTCGGCAACAGCCACTCTTCGAGGGCGAGGAGTTGACTGACGGTGACCGCCAGGTCGGCAAGCCGCAGCGGCACATCGGGCTGCCACCCTCCCGTAGGTTCAATCGCCGTAATCTGGGACGCTCTCAACTCCAGGTAATCGACCGCACCGTCGGCAGGCAGTTGCAGGGTGACATCGTGCAACCCGGCGTTCAGGGTCAGTTCGCCAAGCACGACATTTTCGAACATCTCCCCGGCATCGGCAGCAAAGGTCTGTTCACCGAACTGCACCTGGTGTCCTTGACGACGCAAACGCATGCCAAGCTCAAAGGTTCCGGAAAGCGGCACCAGGATCTGCAGGTGAGCCGTGGTCGGTTTCGATATGCCGCTCAGCCACCCCTCACCGCTGCAGTAGCCATAAGCCCGATAGCTCTTGACCGACACCAGGTCATTCGGGCTACAGAGCGCCTCGGCCTCGTAGCGGAAGGTACGTTTGCCGGAAAGAATCCGCAGGTAGTCATCATCACCCGGGTCGTCGGGCAGACCGAACGACCAACCTAGGCCATCGACCAGCCCGATCATCCAGTCGCGCTGTAGAAGCTCGGAGGATGCCGCCAGAGCCGGAGAAACAGTGGCTAACAGCAGGCAAACAACGATGATGATGCGGCTAATTCCTTGAAACAAGCGGGACCTCCCGGAACAAAATTTTAGATGACAATCGCTGTTCAGGTTAGCACAGCGCCCCGGCAATGCAAAGAGCACTCGGCATTGCCCCGGGGAGCGCGATCATGCTATAGCTGCGCTCGCCCAAAACCAACCTCCAAGGAGCGTGGAGATGTCCCAACGTCGCTTGAAGTGGTACGCCATCGGTGACCTGAACGCGTTTTTCGGCCTGATGCTCGACAACATGTCCGACCTGGTCCTGATGGCGGCGATCCTTACCGGGGTCTTCGGTATGCCTTCGGAGCTGGTCCTCTATCGCATGATTCCGGGCAGCGCCATGGGAGTGCTGTTCGGCGACCTGCTCTACACCTGGATGGCGATCCGACTGGCGCGCAGGAGTGGCCGCGACGATGTCACCGCCATGCCTCTGGGACTCGACACCCCCTCGACCTTCGGCATGGCCTTCGGCGTACTCGGCCCCTGTTACCTGGACAGCGGTGACGCCATGTTGACCTGGCAGGTCGGCATGGCGGTTATCGTCGGCATGGGGCTCTTCAAGATCGCTGCGAGTTTTTGCGGACCGGCGATCCGCCGCGCCGTGCCACGCGCCGGCCTGCTCGGCAGTATCGCCGCAGTTGCCCTGCTGTTGATCGCCTACCTGCCGATGCTCAAACTGTTCACTTCTCCGGTGGTCGGCTTCCTGTCTCTCGGCGTCGTGCTGGTCGCCCTGGTGGCACGCATCTCGCTGCCGCTGCGCATACCGGGGGCGCTGGCAGGCATCCTGCTCGGCAGCCTGGCGTACTACCTGCTTGGAGCCCTCGACCTGCTCCCAGCGGCACAGCATGCGCTGCAGGTCCCGCAGTGGCGAATGGCGATCCCGTGGCCGACCTTCACCTTCCTCAATGGTCTAGATGCTGCGCTCCCCTACCTGCCGCTGGCACTCCCCTTTGCCCTGGCCACCGTGGTCGGCGGGGTCGACGTTACCGAGAGCGCCGCGGCGGCCGGTGACGACTACAACACCCGCGACATCCTGTTGGTCGAGGGGGGAACCACACTGCTCGCCGGGCTGTGCGGCGGGGTCATTCAATCGACCCCCTATATCGGCCATCCGGCCTACAAGGAGATGGGGGGACGCGCCGGCTACACCCTGGCCACCGCACTGTTCATCGGCCTGGGGGGGATCTTCGGCTACCTCGGTTTCTGTGTCGACCTGATCCCGGAAGCCGCCGCCGCACCGATCTTGATCTTCATCGGCATCGAGATTACCGCCCAGGCCTTCGAAACCACTCCTCGGCGGCACTACAAGGCGATCGCCCTCGCCTTTCTGCCGGCCATCGCTTACCTGGTCAACATCGAATTCGGCCTGATCCTCGGCAACCTCGGCAAGAGCGGTGTCGATCTCACGGGAGAGATGGCCAGCACCTGGCAGACCACCCTGCTGCTCGGCAACGGCTTCATCGTCACCTCGCTGCTGTGGGGGGCGGCCTTCGCCGCGCTGCTTGACCGCTCGCTGTGGCGCAGCGCGTCCTGGCTTGCAGGCTGCGGCCTGCTAACCCTGTGCGGTATCATTCACTCGCCGCTCCCGTCGGGAGCGCTTTTCTGGCCCTGGCATGCACCCCAACCGATCGTCTGGCACGTCGCCTTCGCCTATCTACAGTTGGGCGCCCTGTTGTTCGCTCTCGGGGTCCGCGAAAAATCCCCCGTCGAGGCCTGAAAAGCCTTGCATCGTCATGGCAACTCGCTATCATTGACGGGTTTTATTTTCGTTTTCAGGAGTTTTACCTATGGCTGATAAATCGATCCTGCTGGTCGATGACCTCGAGTTTTTTCTCGACACCGAGAAGGAATTCCTCAAGCAGACCAACGCGACGATCTACACCACCGACAATGGCGCCAACGCCATTGATTACGCGGTTCAATACCAACCCGACCTGATCTACATGGATGTGCACATGCCGGAGATGGACGGCATCACCTGCTGTAAGTACCTAAAGGGAAATCCGACCCTGAGCCTGATCCCGACCGTGCTGATCTACGACCCCAACAAGGGGCTCAGCGAACAGGAGGTCCTCGCCAGCGGCTGCGACAAGGCGCTCGCCAAACCGTTTACCCGCAACGAGTTCCTGGAACTCGGCCACAACCTGATGTACGACGTCGAGCGCCGCGCACCACGCATCCCGTGCGACACCACGGTTGAATTCGGTCACAACGGTACACGTCAGCAGGCGTTGTCGCTCGATCTCAGCTTTGGCGGCATGTATCTGCAGTACCGCGAGCCGATCGAGAAGGACCTGGAGCTCACGGTCTCCTTCATGCTGCCGACCGTCAGCCCACGCAAGCTTGAACTCAGTGCCCGCAGTGCCTGGGTCAACCAGGGTTTTCCGCGCAGCAACCTGGGACTCCCTCAAGGGTTCGGCATCCAGTTCGAGAACCTCTCCGGGCTTGACAAGGAAGTGATCGCCGACTACCTCGACCGGTACGCGGAATAGCATGATACCCAACCTCAAGGGCCATCTGGTGACCTCGCTGGTCGCTTTCTTCGAAGAGGACGTACGGCGCATCACCCACGCCCTTGATGTCCTCTACCAAAGCGAAAAGCTGCTCGAGAGCAAGTCGTTGACCTGCGACCACGACATCGTCATTGCCGCAGCGCTGTTGCACGATGTCGGTATCAAACCGTCCGAGGAGAAGCTCGGCTACAACGATGGCAAGACCCAGGAAGAATACGGCCCTCCCATCGCGCGGGCGATCCTTGAAGCGATCGACTTCCCGGCCGACAAGACCAATGTCGTCTGCGATATCATCGGCAATCATCACTCGCCATCGCGCTACCCTTACCCGGAACTGGAACTACTCAAAACGGCCGACCGGATCATCAACACGCGCGACCTACCGCCCTCGCGCAAATAAGCCACCGTCACAGCGGCCCCCACGGACTCTTCGGCCGCCGCATTCCACCACTCCGAACCGATTCTAGGCCATGAACGACACACCTCTTGACACCCTGCAGCGCATCTTCGGCTATAGCGCCTTCCGCCCCCACCAGGAGCAGATCATCGCCGAACTGATCGCCGGCCGCGACGCCTTCGTGCTGATGCCGACCGGCGGCGGCAAGTCGCTCTGCTACCAGATCCCGGCCCTGCACCGTTCGGGGGTAGCGATCGTGGTTTCACCGCTGATTTCGCTGATGAAGGATCAGGTCGATGCCCTGCGTGCCAACGGGGTCGCTGCGGCCTGTTACAACTCGAGCCTCTCCGCCGAGGAAGCGCGCCGCACCCTGGCGGCGCTGCACGGTGGCGAACTTGACCTGCTCTACATCGCCCCCGAAAGGCTGATGAGCGATGCCTTCCTGGCGCGCCTTGCTCAACTCGAGATCGCTCTGTTTGCCATCGACGAGGCCCACTGCGTCTCGACCTGGGGACACGACTTCCGCCCCGAGTACGTGCAACTCGGGCAGCTGCGCTCTCACTTTCCGAACGTACCGATGATCGCGCTTACCGCCACCGCCGACCCGCAGACCCGCGACGACATCGTCGCCCGACTCGGCCTGCACCAGGCCACCCGCCACGCCGCGGGCTTCGACCGCCCCAACATCCGCTACCTGGTGATGGACAAGGCCAAGCCGTTCAACCAGTTGTGCACTTTTCTCGATGGCCACGTCGACGAGGCCGGCATCGTCTACTGCCTGTCGCGCAAGCGCACCGAGGAGGTCGCGGCAAAACTGGTCGAGAAAGGGGTGCCGGCGGCCGCCTACCACGCCGGGCTCGCCGATAGCGAGCGACAGCGGGTGCAGGAGGCCTTCTTGCGCGACGATATTCAGATCGTGGTCGCCACGGTCGCCTTCGGCATGGGCATCGACAAGCCGAACGTGCGCTTCGTGGTCCACTACGATCTGCCAAAGAACATCGAAAGCTACTACCAGGAGACCGGACGTTCCGGTCGCGACGGCCTGCCGGCCGAGGCGCTACTGCTGTTCGGCTACGGTGACATCGCCTTGGTGCGTGGACTGATCGAAAAGGGGAGCAACCAGGAACAGAAGCGCATCGAGCTGCACAAACTCAATGCCATGGCCGGCTACGCAGAGCCGCTCACCTGCCGGCGACGGGCACTGCTCGGCTACTTCGGTGAAACGCTCACCGAGGACTGCGGCAACTGCGACATCTGCCTCACCCCCCCCGAGCGCTACGACGCAACCGAGGACGCGCAGAAGGCGCTCTCCTGCGTGTTCCGCGTCGGCCAACGTTTCGGCATGGGGCATGTCATCGAGGTGCTGCGCGGCGCCGAAACCCAGCGCATCCGCGACCTCGGCCACGACCAACTCTCGACCTACGGTATCGGCCGCGAACAGAGCAGCGAAACCTGGGGGGGCCTGATCCGCCAGCTGGTGCACCTCGGCTACCTCTACCAGGACGTCGCCAGCTACTCAGTGCTTCGCCTCACCGAGGCGGCGCGCCCATTGCTGCGCGGCGAGCAGCAGCTCGAACTGGCCCGCCCGCGCCTCAAGCCAAAAGCGCCGAGAAAACGCACCCGCAAGCAGATCGGCGGCCTCGACTACGACGAGTCGCTATTTCAGCGCCTGCGCGCCCTGCGCAAGCGTCTCGCCGACACCGAGGGGGTCCCCCCCTATGTGGTCTTCGGCGACGCCACCCTGGCCGAGATGGCGGCGGTCATGCCGCTGGACAAGGAAGCACTGCTGCAAATCAACGGCGTCGGGCAGCGCAAGCTGGAACGCTATGGTGATGCCTTCCTCGAGGTACTGGGTGGCCTGGACGTGCTATGAGCGATAAGCCATGGAGCCTGTACCTGTTGCGTAACGAGCGTGGCGCCCTCTACACCGGCATCACCACCGACGTGCATCGGCGTCTGCGCGAGCACCGCGGCGAACTCAAAGGCGCGGCCCGTTTCACCCGCGCCTGCAAGAAACTGGAACTGGTTTATCACTGCACGCTCGGTTCACGCAGCCTGGCGCTAAAGGCCGAGGCTCGGCTCAAACGGCTCCCCAAGAGTGCCAAAGAGAAGCTGGTGAGCATGCAGCCAACAGCTGCGGAACTGTTGAAACACCTCCGGGTCTGTCCCGTTGAAACATTGCAAAATTGAGCAAAATATGGCATCAGGGTTGAGGCGTCTGGTTCGCCCGCGCCATCTCCACTGTACTGAATTTACCTGCGAAGGAGAGAAACATATGACCCCCCCCACCACCCCCGTCCACGAGGCCATTCACCAGGCGATAGAGCGAGGCAGCGCTCTTTCCCGCGCCGAGGTACGTGCGCTGCGCGAAAAAAGTGAACTCGCCATACGGCTGTTTAAAATCAGCATCTTCGTGTTACTCGGTATCTTCGTGATCGCCCTCTGGCTGGGACTCGGGCTCCTCGACCCGGTCAAAAAGGTCGAGCTCCCCTTCGCCATCCCAACCGGCGTACTGCTCGGCATCAGCCTGGCCAGCCTCGCCCTGATCTTCATCGTCCCGGTACGTAAAATCCGTGCTCACTTCCGTTACCTCGAACTGCTGGAACCGACGGAACCGGGGCCGAAAAAGAGTCGCGCCAATGATGCCGGCAAGGCCTACATCGAGCAGGCGCGCAAGGACGGACGCACCTTCACCCGGGCCGAAATCGAGGTCCTCGAAGCGAGCCGTGACACCACGCTGGAAAACTGAGCAGGAACGGTCCCCATGCTGACTATTTATGTTGACGCTGATGCCTGCCCGGTCAAGCAGGAGGTGGTGAAGGTCGCCAAACGTTATAGCCTGCCAGTCATTTTCGTCGCCAACAGCCGTATGCGCCTCCCCGAGTACGCACAGGGCCGTCTGGAGGTGGTAGCCGACCACCTCGACGCCGCCGACGACTGGATCGTGGAGCAGGCCGGCAAAGACGACATTGTCATCACCAGCGACATCCCGCTGGCGTCTCGCAGTGTCGACGTGCAGGCTCGGGTCATTGACCCGAGCGGACGCATCTACAACGAGGACAACGTCGGCCATGCTCTGGCAACCCGTAACCTGATGGCCGATCTGCGCGAGGGCGGAACCGAACTTGGAGGTCCCGCTCCTTTTCAGGCCAAGGACCGCTCGCGCTTCCTGCAAAGCCTCGACCAGGTCGTGCAACAGGTCCGACGCGACAACTGATCCCGAAGCCACCCCCTCCTAACTCCATTTTCTCAGGAATTTCCTGAATATACATCCTTCTTCCGGCATGGTAGAACGACACCATCCAGGTATCCTCACGACCGGAGGGGGCATGAGCCAAGACCGCCCCATAAGCGTCGTCATCTATGAAAATGACCTCCAACAGGCCCTGCTGTTCGGCAAAATGGTCGAGAGTCTTGGTTACACGGTCCGCGTTTATTCCGCCCCGACCGATTGTCCGATCTACGCCTCGCACACCTGTACCTGCCCGCAAACGAACCCCTGTGCCGACATCGTACTCATCGACTATGACATGTCGCACATGAACAGCATCGAACTGCTGGAACTGCAACGCACGCTCGGCTGCAAAACCCGCTTTGAAAACAAGGCGATCATGAGCACCTCGCTGAGCGTTCAGCTTAAAGAAATCATTGCATCACTCGGCTGCCAATTCTTTTGCAAACCGCTTCGGCGCATCGAACTGAAATCCTGGCTCGATGCTTGCGCGACACGCCTGGCCTGAGCCTCATGGCGGGAGCCCCTTTCCGACACCGGTCCCCCAAACGTCCAGCCTGCCGACACCTCCCTTTTTTCGCCACGTTGTGCTATAAGGAAACGTCAAGGTCCCGATTGATCCCATACCGCCCTTGAAGGAGCCTTCGTGAACACAGCCTTGTCCCCTCGCCATGCCTGGTTACTGCTCGCCCTGACCTGGACAGGCTACGTCCTGTTCGTCGCCGTCACCCGCCTGGACGATTTCGGCCTTGCCATCGAGGCCGACAACCTCTGGTTATGGCTGGCGACTAGGCTTCTCACCGTCAGCTTCTGGCTCGGCATCGCGGCGACCATCCTGCATGCCCGCAAGCGCCCACTCAACTGGAACAGTCCGCTGCACGCTGCCGTGGCGACCGCCCTGCTCGCGGTTCTACTCTCCCCGTCCCTGGTCTCGGCCAAGGCCTCCCTGCTGACCGTGAGCGGCAGCATACTCACCTTCACCCTGGTCTCCGCCACTATCTGCCTCACCATCCAGCGTCCACCGGTTGCCGCCCTGCTGGGACTGTTACTGTTCCCGGGGCAGCTATTGCTCGACACCGCGACCCATATCCTGTTGCGCACCTTCCCGCTGCCTTAACACGCCCCTTTCAAAAACGGCACACCTTTTCATCAACATGCCTCCTGGTCCAGGCGATTAGACTCAATATCAGCAATCCTGAGTTGACGTCTCTTTAAAGACCCACTAAATTGAAATATCTATTTTTTTATAACCCTGAATGGTTTCGTCGATCAGGAGCACCGCCTTGTCTCGAAGTATCACACGTGACATCCGCATTATCAGCTCAATAACAATCCTCTCTTCCGCCCTGCTGCTCGGAGGGACCTGGGCACTGAGCGACTACGTCAAGTTGCGCAAAAGCAGTCAGGCAATGCATGACCGCCTGCTGTCAGAGCATAAAACCGAACTGGCCGAAAGAGTCGAGCGGGCCGTCGAGTACATAAACTTTTTCCAGGGAAAAGCCGAGCTGCGTCTCAAAGAGACCATCAAGGCCCGAACCTACGAAGCCTGCAGTATCGCCAAAAACCTCATTACCCAGTACCGGGGTCGCCTCAAACCGGAGGCCCTGCAGGGTCTCATCCGCGAAAGCCTGCGTCCGATCCGCTACAACAGCGGTCGCGGCTACTTCTTCGCCGTCAACAGCGACGGCACCGAAGAGCTGTTTGCCGACAAGCCCGACCTCGAAGGGAAAAACCTGACCTCTCGCCAAGACAGCACCGGACAGTTCGTGGTCAAGGATATGCTCGAACTGGCCCGCACCTCCGGGGAAGATTTTTATACTTACACCTGGACCAAGCCGGGCAACACGCGCACGGACAATGTCAAGATCGCCTTCGTCAAATACCTGCCGGAGCTCGACTGGATTATCGGGACCGGCGATTACCTCGAGGATGTCCAGAAAGATATCCAACAAGAGGTCCTCAACAGTCTCGAGGCGGTCTATCGCGACGCGGAGGGCCGCTCCTACCTGTTCGCCGCCACCTGGGACGGTTTAAGCCTCACCCATCCGGCCAAGGGCAAGAACATGCTCGAAGTCCAGGACGCCAACGGCCTGTTCATCGTCAAGGAGTTGATCAAGCTTGCCCAAAAGGGTGGAGGTTTTCTCGAGTACGTGATGCCGAAACTCGCCTCTGAACGCCCCTCCCCGAAGCTCAGCTACGTTGCCGGAATTCCTGAATGGCGTTGGTACATTGGCACCGGGGAGTACATTGACAGCATTGACACGGCGTTAAATGTCCTAAGAGATAATTTTTACACCGAGCTCTATGCGCACTTCAAAAACATTACACTTGTCACACTGGCGGTGCTGCTACTGAACCTGCTGATCATCAGGGCCTTTGCCAGCAAACTGCAACTGCAGACCCGCCGTTTTGTCGAATTTTTCCACCAGGCCGCAGAAACCCCTATCAGCATCGATACGGGCTCTCTCTACCACCGCGACTTCCGTTCCATCGGCTCCGCCGCCAACAGCATGCTGCAGGAACGCAACGACGCCCTCAAAGAGCTCAAACATAGTGAAATGCGTTTCAAGGCGCTGCACGAGGCCTCCTTCGGCGGGGTCATCATTCACGACAACGGTCTCATCCTTGACTGCAACCAGGGACTCGTCGACATGACCGGCTACGGAAACCAGGAGCTGATCGGCATGGATGGGCTGAAACTGATCGCACCCGGTTCTCTCGAAACGGTCCTGCAGCACATCAAGGAGGGGTATGAGGAGCGCTACGAGGTCGAAGGGATGCGCAAGGATGGTTCCACCTACCCCCTGTCGATCAAAGGCAAAAACGTGACCTACCTGGGGCGCAACGTCCGGGTCATCGAATTTCAGGATATTACCGTCTATAAGCGGGCTGAACGTACCCTGCGCGACAGCGAGGAACGCCTGCGGCAGATTTTCGAAACCATACCGGAGCCTCTGCTCATCGCCAGGATGGACAACGAAACCATCCTCGATGTCAACGAGGCCTTCGAGCGCTGGAGCGGCATATCGCGCGACAGGGCTATCGGCAAAACCTCGCTCGAGCTCGGTCTCTGGGCCGACCCCGAACAACGCAGCGCATTTCTCAAACGCATCATGGCCGATCACATCGTCAACAACTTTGAGGCCGACTTTGTGGTCCAGCAGGGGCAAACACGCACCGGCCTACTCTCCGCGCGGCTGCTCGACATAGACAACAACAACGAGCACTCGCGATTGTCGATCATTCGCGACATCACCACCGAGAAATCTGCGGAACGTACCCTGCTGCAAATGGACAAGATGAAGAGCGAGTTCATCTCGAGCGCCGCCCATGAACTGAGCACCCCCTTAAGCGCCATGATGGGCTATACCGAGTTCCTGCTTTTCCCCGAAAAATTCGGCGACTTCCCAGCCGATCAACAGAAGGATTTCCTCAATGAAATCTATGACCGGGGAGAAGCCCTGAACCAGATCATCGAGGACCTACTGGACATCAGCCGGATTGAACAGGGGATGCCGATCACCCTCGACCTGCAACAGACGAAACTGGATGATGTGCTGCGAAAGAGCATTGCGCATTTCAAGACCCGAAACCCCAAGCACGACTACCGCCTTATCCTCCCTGAAACAGATACCGCTACCACCCTGAGCATCGACCGTCACCGGATCCGCCAGGTGTTCGAAAACCTCCTCAGCAATGCCACCAAGTACACCCCCGAGGGGAAAAAGATCCTGGTCGAGCTGCGTAGCCAGCAGCAGAACTGGATCATTACCGTCGAGGATCAGGGGATCGGCATGACCGCAGAGCAACTCGAGAGGGTCTTTGACAAGTTCTTCCGCGCCGACGCCTCCAATACCGCCGTCGGTGGCCTCGGCCTCGGCATGAGCATCGCCCGCCAAATCATCGAGGTTCATGGAGGAAGCATCGTGCTCAAAAGTTCCCCGGGCGAAGGGACAAAAGCCATCGTCACCCTGCCTCTCCACCACGCCTGAGCCTTCACAACCCATTCTCCCATCAACAGCCACAACTCGCGATTCACCCCCTATCCTTTACTGATGAAACGGTATTGATGAGGCAAAAATAGATCACACAAGTGTCGACCTGTACCGCGCTGCCCAAAAAACACTCACGCATGATGTATATTCGATCACACCCTGCCCGACCTTTAAGCACACGACGCCATATCAAGACATAACATTCTAATATTACAGCAAATTCATTTTGGCCCAAGTTATGCTATTAGTCATAGGCGAAACGCAGGACACCTTGCGTCGCACAACGACTAAATTAACTAGCCATGGCAAACAATGGTGCTTGCCGAAGGTCTTCATGGGTAAAGGCGCCCCTTCTTCCGAACAGGATTCGGAGGAACGGGTGCCTTTTTATTTACATGTTGAAAGGAGCTGGGAGGCATGAAAAAAATCGACTGCATCATCAAGCCGTTCAAGCTGGATGATGTCAAAAGTGCTCTGAATGAGCTTGGCATTGCCGGAATGACCGTCAGCGAAGTACGCGGCTTCGGCCGCCAAAAGGGGCACACGGAGCTCTACCGGGGCGCCGAGTACCAGACCGAGTTCATCCCCAAGATCAAGATTGAACTGGTGATTCCTGCCGACCAGGTTACCGACGTCATGGCCGCACTGCAGAAGGAAGCCTGCACCGGAACCATCGGCGACGGCAAGATCTTCGTCACTCCGGTCGATGAATCGATGCGTATCCGCACCGGCGAGACCGGCGCGAGCTCTCTTTAATAATCAACCTAAACCATAGGAGGTCATAACGATGAAACGGTTTTTCTCACTCTTGTTCGTGGTCGGACTGCTGGCCATCCCGGCACTGGCTCTCGCTGAAGATGCTCCCATTACCCCCGACGAGGTTCAGAACAACCTGAACTTCGTCTGGACCCTCGTTGCTGCATTCCTGGTCTTCTTGATGCAGGCCGGATTCTCCATGGTCGAGGCCGGCTTCACCCGCGCCAAGAACGCCTGCAACATCATGATGAAAAACATGATGGATTTCTCGGTCGGCGCCCTCGCCTTCTGGGCCATCGGCTTCGGCATCATGTTCGGTGCCAACAACGGTGGCTATTTCGGTACCACCGATTTCTTCTTCAGCGGCGCCTCCGGTGACGGCGCGCCCTGGAACTTCGCCTTCTGGATGTTCCAAGTGGTTTTCTGCGCTACCGCTGCGACCATCATCTCCGGCGGCGTTGCCGAGCGCACCAAGTTCGGCGCCTACCTGGTCTACTCGGTCTTCGTATCGGCGTTGATCTACCCGGTGTTCGGCTCCTGGGCCTGGGGTAGCCTGTACAATGGCAGCGGCTGGCTGGAAGGTCTCGGCTTCATCGACTTCGCCGGTTCGACCGTCGTGCACTCGGTCGGCGGCTGGCTGGCTCTGGCCGGCGCCATCATCGTTGGTCCGCGCCTCGGCAAATACACCAAAGAAGGCAAGGTCAAGCCGATTCCCGGTCACAACATCCCGATTGCCGCCCTCGGCGTGTTCCTGCTCTGGTTCGGCTGGTATGGCTTCAACCCCGGATCCACCACCACCGGTGACACCTCGATTGCCCTGATCGCCGTTACCACCACTCTCGCCGCGGCAGCGGGTGCCGTTGCCGCCATGCTCTTCACCTGGATGAAGTACGGTAAGAGTGATATCGGCATGACTCTCAACGGCGCCCTCGCCGGCCTGGTCGGCATTACCGCCGGCTGCGCCAACGTCTCGCCCCTTTCGTCGGTGATTATCGGCCTGGTGGCCGGCGTCCTGGTGGTGCTGTCGGTACTGTTCTTCGACAAGATCAAGGTTGACGATCCGGTCGGCGCAGTCTCGGTACACGGAGTCTGCGGTGCCTGGGGCACCCTGGCTGCAGGCCTGTTCGACACCGCCGGTCTCTCGATGCACACCATCAGCGTGCAGCTGATCGGCATCGGCGCCTGCTTCGTCTGGGCATTCGGTACCGGCCTGATCCTCTTCAAAGCGATCGACCTCGTGATCGGTATGCGCGTCAGCAAGGAAGAAGAAATGACCGGTCTCGACTTCAGCGAACATGGTGCCAGCGCCTACCCCGACTTCCAGACCGTGCACCTCGGTGGCACTTCGACCTACGGTGGCAATGCCCAGGGTGGCGCCCCTGAAGCCGCTCCCGAAGCGGTCGGCAAGCCGGTTACCCAGTCGTAACCTAATCCCGTTACAACGTCGGTAGATGCTACCGACAATATTCACGACAGAGGCCCCCGGATACCTTCCGGGGGCCTCTTCTTTTTATAAAGGGTCACGACTGCAGTTGACGAAAGTCACATGATGAAAGGGTTATCGGAATCCAGCGATGAAAGGTTCGGAAAAACGACTGAATCCAAGTGACGAATGCCTTTTATTCGCCCCTAGATAATGCAAAAATCCGCCCGTTGTGGAGGGATTTATGTAAATCGCTACTAGGCATATCGTTCTTTTTTACCAATAAGAAAGACCCCTTCGAACCGAAGAGGTCTTTAAAAATCCTTTTTGGGCTTGTGGTCAAGGCATCATTAATCGTAGCTTTTTTCCAGTTGTTGATAGCTGCTCCATACAGACAACTTTATCCCCCAGTAAATGCCAAATGCTCTCGCGGCAGCTCTATAGGCAATATTTTCCGAAACTACATGTACGACATCTATTTTAGACTTGTGGTTATCGAAAAAGTTTTGCCAGTAATCTCTAGCATCATTGTCGTAACCCTTCATTTCAGTACAATCCCAAACCATTGATATCATATCACTGGTTTCAATTTTTCGAGTCTTCAAATCATTAATTAATACATTTGCCTGGTTAGCATCAAAATGTCCGACAAAAGATACTTTCAAATAATCTTGACCGCCTAACCTTACCCCATTGACAATGGACTCCATAGCTCTCTCCAGTATTCAATTTATGTTACTTGAATAAAAGACCGTTCTCCACATATGAAAATTCTAGAATTATTACTGGGGCTTAAATTTCTTTATTTGAAATAGGACCTATTCCGCTTAGCCTCGTCATCCATATTCAAACTTAGAACGAGCATTGATCATTGCCTTGCATAGTTCAGCCAGGGTGGCATTCACAAATTGTGAATCTTGTCCGCAAAAAGGACAAGAACTCACCTCCTGGGTTGCCTTGACGAACCTCGCAAAGTGCTTACCGCACGAATTGCAGTGATATTTTAATAATGGCATTTAAAGTGATCACTTAATCTGAGCAAAAAACCGTTTTTACGACTTGTATATCAGGTCACGTTTTATTGTTATTTTGTGTTCGCGGTAGTCTTAATCTTTGAGAAGTGATTGATGATCATCTCAACCAGCACAAAAGTAAGCAGCCAAGACACTTGAATGAATTGAAAATAATCGGCGTGTACGTCTAATTTAAGCTCACAAAAACCCAGAAAACACGCGGCGTTGAATATCAAAGATGGTGCAAACAAAACAGATACAGCAAAAATGGCTAAAATGAACACGATTATTGATTCCGATTTCATGCATTTAGTCCCCACACCAACGTTGCTATTAAAATCACATCTCAAACAATAAGGTTATTTCAGCAATAGGCACATGGCCCCGACACTCGAAGCGAGAAGAAAAACGCCCAAGAGGCTCCTCTTCCCTCCCAAACAGAACCATGTACCGGTGTTAGTTCGATGCGTGTCCGCCCGAAAAACAGGTAGTTTTTCAAATTTAGTCTTGTAGAGATCCATAAAACTTGTAAGCCGGGATGGGCGCTTTCATGCATTTGATGACAAAGTCACGTCACTTTTTTGCTCCAAGCCTTATATTCACAAGAAATATGCCAACCAAGTCACTGCAAAGACGGTTCAAAACTCCTAAGCGTTTGTCGCCCAAAATTTGACGTAGTTTTGACCCTTTACCGCGAACAGCCAACGAATCCATCCCTGTTAGCCGCTTAGGCTTGCTGGCAACATTTTGGCACTAATGTCTCTATCGATTAACGATCAAAACTCACGAGAGGGGTATGTGTATGGGGCGGACTGTAAAAAAAGACGGCCATTTGCATGACCGTCTCATAAGTCCTGTTATTTCTAGTAGGAGAGTAAAAATAGAGCCCCTCGCCTGCAGTGGCGGACAGAAGGCCCAAGGCTTCGCAGGTATTATTAAACGAAAAAGGCTGCCCTCAGCAGGACAGCCCTTCTCACCTTCGTTGCACTAGCGGTAAAAGAGAGAGAATTTAATACTATGAAATGACTACAAATTTATCTATCAGGAAAATCCTGATATTTTGCCATGCTCAGATCGACGCGCAAGACGCCCTCATGTCCCGCCGCCGTATTCAATGCAAAACTTAGCAATGGGTTTGAGTGGGGGAGATATCTCTTAATTAGACTGTGGAGTAATAGGCAGTTCAACAATGGCACGAGTATATTCGCCGAACAGACTTTCAAAACGGATCATCCCCTCATGCGAATGGATAATATCCTCACTAATACTCAACCCCAGGCCAGTGCCGACACCTACGCCCTTTGTCGTGTAGAAGGGTTTAAATATGCGGGCAAGGTTTCGTTTGGCAATACCTGTACCATTATCCTCAAATGAAAACTCAACACATTTTTTGTCATATTTTTCTATCTGTTTGACCGAGATAGATATATTTTTTTTGCCATCACCGTTACCAAACTTTTCATTAAGGGCATGACGAGCATTACTTAATAGGTTAATAAACACCTGTTCAATCTGATTTGCGTTACAGTTTAGTAATGGCAACCCGTCTTCAAGATGTTGCTCGATAACGATGTCTTCCTTCTTTAGCTGCGAGGAGATGAGTGTCACCGGAACGTCAACAAGATCATAGACACTATGCCGCTTAAATACGTTCTTATCATCACGGGAAAACGAAAGCATTTTCTTTACAATCTCGGCAATACGTTCCCCCTCCTTAATAATTCGACCCAAAAGATCTTTGTGTGCTTCGTCGACGATCCTATCCCTGAGAATGTCAGCGTAGTTGATCACCCCACTGATAGGGTTGTTTATCTCGTGAGCAACACCGGCTGACAATTCACCCAATGACGCGAGTTGAGAAGTTCTAATCGCCTGAGCCTGGTGTTTATATCGATCGGTTATATCGGTATCAACACCGCGATAGCCAAGGACTTTCCCCGTAGCATCTTTGATCGGCACACCACTTGTTGACAACAGAACCTCATGGCCGTTTTTATGCACAATCCAGTTCTCATAGTTTCTGAACGGCGTCCCTTGGACAAAAGTCCCCTTGACGAATTCCCTGGCATCTTTAGCCTGTTCATCAGTCATGAAATCGAAACAGGATTTCCCCAGAATTTCTTCCGCGATGTATCCGATAACATCGACAGACTTTTCAGACGAGAAGGTATAGATCCCGTCATAGTCGACCTCCCATATCCAGTCCCCGATACTGAAGGCGATATCTTCGAATCTTTTTACATTCTGCTCCAGTTCTATCTCTGCCTGCCTGCGCGAGACCGTTTCCCAGGCCATGTCCGCAAGCCTTTGGATGGTTTGCACATCATCCTCTGAATAATCCGCATCCTTGTTGCCAACGGCAAGTACTGCAACCACCTTGTTGTAACGCAATACCGGAACGAGGAGCTGCCTTGTAACCGGGGCATGCCCTTCCGGCAAGCCTTTTTTGTGCGTTAAGGCGGAGTAGTCATTGTGAATAACCGGTTTCTTCTCGTGGACGCCGTCGGCCCAGACACCCGCGTTTGCGAGGGGGTAATGTTGTTCTTTCAGTTCGACCGAGCAGAAACTGGCCAGCGTATTCTTCGACCATGCCTGTAACGAAACGGTTACCTGATCATCATCGACAAAGTGGTAAAAGCCGATCTTGCTTTGCGTCAAAGCTTCGGCTTCATCTAAAAATTTCTGCAACAATGCTTCGATTGAATGTTGTGCCGCGAATTCGGACAAGCGCAAAAGAGCGTCACGAATGTTTTCATCGTGCACCCTGGCAGAGACGTCTCGGGCAACCCCGATGACCTGATCCCCAAACGGAGTCTGTATTTTGGACACGGTAACTTCTACAGGCAACTGGGAACCGTTTTTCCTTTGATGTGCCGTGGTTAACAGCGTCGACTCACCATACTCAATGGAATCGAAAAAACCCTGCAAGTCTTCAATTGCGGTTGCTTTTGCGTCGAGATCACGAACATTTAGTTGCAGTAATTCGTTTTTTGTATAGCCCGTCGAAAGACAGGCCTTATTGTTTGCGTGTAGCAACTGACCATGCGTATCTGAAACGAAGATCGGGTCAGATGCCTGCTCGAAAAGAAGATTCATTCTTTGATCGTTTTCCTTGTCTTTTGTCACATCGACAAAGAAACCGAAAAGCTTTTCCGGACCATTTAGCCCCACCTGTACGCTGACTATGTCATGAATCCAGACCATACTTCCGTCAGCACGTACAGCACGATAAATAAAATCGTGATCTTCCCCCTTTTTCGTCGCCGACAAACAGTACTCAACCGAGGCATCACGGTCTTCGGCATGCAGCATCCTTATCCATGAGTCCATATCCGCCCAGTAGCTGGACGGATAACCGAACATCTCTTCAATTGCCGGACCGACATAGGTGAACTTTTGCGTGGCAATATCAAGTTCCCACGGAACGGCTTTCGTCTTTTCTACGAGGCGACGAAATTTTTCTTCACTCCGCCGAACGGTGTCGGTTCTTCTGTTAATTGCATTCTTTGTCGCAACTAAAAATATGATACCGATGATCCAGATCAGCAGGTGGATTACATTGTTTTCTAAAACAGTTCCTTCAATTAACTGAAGATAGGGTTCCAAAGGCACAGACACACTGATGCCGCCGCGGATATCTCCGACAGTGTAACCTTGCTCTGCGTGACACTTCAGACATATCTCCTCAACAACCATCGGGTACATTTCACGCAGATAGGCCGTGCCGCCTATTTCGGTCAGGCCCTTGTATTCGGTTTCACCTTTTTCAAAGCTGTTGAGCGCCTCTTTTTCCCATGCATCAGGAGCATTTTCAGGCCGAATCACCTTAAGACTCGTAATATGCCCCTTAACACCATACTGTTCAGCCGCCATTTCATGGACCTGGCGCGTCATGTACGCGGGATTGATGAGGGTTAACGATTTCCCCGAGGGGGTTTGAATGTCACGTTCGGGGATATTCTTCAGGTACGGATTGGCCGGTGAATTTTCGGTGATCGGAACATAGAGGCCGCCATGGCTTGCAGCCCAACGCCGGTATAAAAGGTCCTTGTTGTAACTTGCCCTCGCCTCGGCTGAGGCAATTTCGATATACGACTGCCTAGTCTTGGTATTTTCGTGCCACGCAAACGACACTATCAAAAGCGTCAAACACAAAAACAATAAATACCAGCTCTTATGGGAATCAAAACTTGAAGCACGCATGCGTTGTTCTCCAGGGCAGGACATCAAAACATAAAAACATAAGAAAATTGCAAGCCTCGCGCCATACCTCGTTTCTTTTTTACGGACGAAAATGAAGCGAGCTGTGCTGGTTATCGCACGAATGTGGCGTGAAAGTACAATTTACAGGCTACGTCTTACGGCTTATGAGAAGGCTATTTAGCCAAACAGGAATGGTTCCCTCCCCTGCTCATCAAGAAACAGCTAACCTTCAGGCTCACACGATGCTCCGCCTTTCTGGGTGAGTAGCCTGCTTCACTTCAGAACTATTTCAGCAGTAGCTTCCACACAGCATAAAAAAACGCCTGCGCAGGTTTTTGCGCAGACGTCCCCTCTTTCAACAAGCTATCAAACCGCAGTATATCAATACCCCCGCTCTTTCAGGTAGACCTCCAGATCATCATGCTTCAACACCGCGGCAAATGCGCTTGGAGAATACCCCTCTTCATTTTCTATGGGTGCCGCTCCAAGCTCGATCAGCTGTTCGACAGCCTCAACGTTCGCCTGTGCAACCGCTTCCATCAACGGGGTAAAGCCACACTCCCCCTGCGCGTTCAGATCTGCACCAGCCGCCACCAGCAGCTGGATGGCCTCGCAGTCTCCCCAGGTGGCGGCGATATGCAGCGGCGTCGTGCCAAACAGCCCCAGACTGCCCGGGTCCGTCACCTGGACACCACTGAAATAGGCGGTCTCTGCGATGCGTTGCAAAAGCCCTTCAATGGTGCTCATGTCTGCCTGCTCGCTGACAGCCTCGACGAAGCAGGTAACGTCAGCGCCACAGAAAGGGCAGTAACTCAGGTGCCACAGCTCAGGGATAAACCAGGCGGTGCCCTCCCCGGGCGCGGACCGCACCACCTCGCCGGCTTCAACGCTCCGTGCAAATCGCTGACAGCAATAGCCCATTAGGTTCATCCTGGAAACAAGACCGGGGGTCGTCTCTAAAAGTCGATCCCCGGCTGCGGTTCGATTTTCTTGCGGTAAGCGTGCTTGATCTCGTTGACCTCGCTGACCGTATCGGCCCGCTCGATCAGTTCTTCGTGCGCGTGACGCCCGGTGAGAATGACGTGCATCTTCACCGGGCGCGCATCGAGGAGTGCATGTACCTGCTCCAGGTCGACCAACCTGAGCTTGAGGGCATTGTTGATTTCGTCGAGCACCAGCAGATCGAACCCACCCGAGGTGATTTTTTCCATCGCCAGCGCAATGGCGTCCTGGGCGTTGGCGCGATGCTCGTCCTTGGAGTAGGGGTTTCCGTGCAAACCGCAAAACCCTTTGCCGGTGGCGTGCAGTTCGACCAGGTCGCCGAGCCGTTTAACCCCGTCCCATTCCCCGGAGTAGAGGTCCCCCTTCATGAACTGGATGATACAGGTTTTCAACCCGTGGCCAGAGGCACGCAGCACCATTCCCATGGCCGAGGTGGTCTTCCCCTTGCCATTGCCGGTGATGATCACCACCAAACCCTGGGGATGTTTCGGTTCGAGCCTGTCAACCTTGAGCGGCGGCTTACCCTGCCCCACGATCTCCTCCTGAGCCTAGCCGAGCTCGGCGATCAGCCGTTCGGCCAGCTCGACTTCCTTGCGGCAACCGATAAACAGCGGCTCGGTCTGATCAATACTCTCCGGCTGAACATCGAGGATTGGAATCTTGCCATTACTCGCTGCGCCGCCGGCCTGTTCCATGATAAAGGCCATCGGGTTGAGCTCGTACAACAGGCGGAGTTTGCCCTGCGGCTTCCCCTTGAGATGAGGATAGAGAAACATCCCCTTGCCCTTGAGCAGAATCTGATTGAAGTCGGGAACCAGGCCGCCGCTGTAGCGGAGCTTGGAGCCTTCCTCCTCAAGCTTGCTGACGAGTGCCTCAACCCCCTTGGAGTAGAGGTTGCGCTGGCCACCGGGGGAGTAGATGCCGCCGCTCTCGGCGAGGAGACTGACCTTCTGGGTGAGGGTGTATTCCATCAGGTGGTTCATGTTGAATTCATACACACCATCGCCGCTGGTGTAGACCAGCGTGGTGCGCGGGCCATAGAGCACATACAGAGCGGCGATCTGCTTACGGCCCGGCTGCATGATATCGTCCCCCTCGAAGATCGACACAATGGTCCCGACGGCGAGGTTGACATCGACCAGCGACGAGCCATCGAGAGGATCGTAGGCCACTGCAAAGCGGCCACTACCGTTACTGTCGACCTTGATGATCTCATCGGTCTCCTCGGAGACAATGGTATTGACCACCCCGGAATAGGTGAGACGTTTGCGCAGAATACGATCGGAGAGCACATCGAGTGCGAGCTGCTCTTCGCCGTAAAGGTTCGAGGTGCCCGCCACAGCGAGGTCACCGGTGCGGATCGAGTTGACAATGTATTTTGAAGCGTCGGCAATCTCACAGATCAGGCGGGTGAGGTCACGATCAATCTCTTTTTCGCGCAGGTGGCGACGCAGGTCTATCTGCATCGGGGTTTTCCCTGGTTCTCCCATGTTCATCGCTCCTTCAGTCATTGATATACTAAATTAGGCCGGTAGTGTAACGTTATCCGCTGCCGCAGGCAAGTAACTGCTCCACCTTGCTTGACGCAGGTGGCAGAGGCGCTATGATTTCAGATACTTGCCACCTTACATTCAATGACTACAGGGGAGATATCCATGAGCGAAGAGGAGACGAATCAGGATCAGGGACAGCAGGAGGAGTCGATCGAGGCACGCTTCAAGGAGACCACCGAAAAGCTTTGGGAGAAGACCCGCAAGACCTTCTCCAGTGCGACCCATACCGCGGGACAGTACGGGCGGGTCGTTCAAAAGAAAATCGACCTTGGCGCACTGCACCGAAAAATCAACGCCGCCCACAGCGACCTTGGCCAGTTGATCGACAAGGGGCGTATGGAAGAGAACGAGAAGGTACTTGAAAGTGACGAGGTTCAGACCGTTTTCACACGCCTCGACGACTTGAAACAGCAGGCGGCTGAACTGGAGCAGGAAATCGAGGAACTCAAGGACGAAGCCCGGACCAGTGAAGACCGGTAGAGATGACCTAAACAGACATAAAAAAGGGACCCGCAGCACGGGTCCCTTCTAGTTTTTGATGAGGTTGTGGCTAGCGCATATGCTTGCGCGGCCTCGGGATGCTGTGAAAATGGTTGTCCTTGTACTCGCGGTCCCAGCGCTTCATTTCGCCCTGGATACCATCCTCGACCGCAGACATCTCCGCTGCATGGCGCTCCATGATGTCCAGATCCCGGTCAAGCATCTGAAGACGCTCGTCGAAGCGGGTTGACGCGACTTCTTCCATCCCACGCAGTTCACGATCAGCCATAAAACCTCCTTACCCGGTCTATGTCCGTCGCTCGCCAGGCCCATTGCCCGGCTTGCCGGCGGACCTCCCTACTAACCTGTTCTGAATTTTTATTATAGCAAACGCCAGGGCATCACTGAAGGAGGCTTTTTAGTCTCAGTGCTATTTTCTAAACGGAGGTTTTCCCCTGTGCCAACACCCCGAGCATCGCCTCATGCACCAACCCATTGCTCGCGACCACCTGCGGGATAAAGGAATCGAACTCCCCACCGCTGAAATTACTCAACCGCCCCCCGGCCTCGGTGACCAGTAACGCACCGGCAGCAGTATCCCACGGTTTGAGTTTCATCTCCCAGTAACCATCGAAACGTCCAGCCGCCACGCTGGCCAAATCAAGACTCGCCGCCCCGGGTCGTCTACAGGCCTGAGCCGCCTGCTGAAAGTTGATGAAATGGTCGTAGTTGTTCAATGAAGAATGCTTGCGATCATAGGGGAAACCGGTGGCCAGCAGCGCCTGGTCGAGTTGCGCAGTCGTTGAGACCTGTAGCGGCTGGCCGTTGAGGTAAGCACCGCCGCCAAGTTCAGCCTGGTAGAGCTCCTCGTAGCACGGATTGTAGAGCACCCCAGCCACCAGCTGCTCACCCTTTAGCAGTCCAAGGGAGACTGCGAACCAGGGGAAACCGTGGGCGAAGTTGGTCGTGCCGTCGAGGGGATCGAGCACCCAACAGCGCTCCTTGGTCCGCCGACCGTAATCCCCCTCCTCGGCAAGAATATCGTCATGCGGGAAACGCTCCCGCAGCAGCTCGACCATCTGCTGTTCCGCGGCGCGATCGGCCTCAGTGACCAGGTCGACTTCCCCCTTGTGCTCGACTGACACTCCGGTGCGAAACAACTCACGCAGAACATCTCCGCCGGCGCGTGCGATCTCGACGGCATCGGCGATCACGGCGTCTGCCCGGCATGTTGCCCCTGGGCTTCGCACCAGAGGCGCGTGGCGCCGATCACCGCCATCGGAATACACAGCAATTGAACCAGCGGAATCGCCAGCAGTAGCAGCACACCACAACTGAAACCGAGCATCAGCCGCTTGCGCCCGGCGATGAAGCGTCTCTGCTCGCGAAATCCGAGCCGTTTGCGGGTCATGGTAAAACTCACGTATTCGATGCTCAAAAAATAGAGGGTTATCGCGGTGGCCAGCACCGCATAGATCAGACTGCCAAAGGCGGGGATCAGATTGAACGAGAAGATCACCAGCATCAGCACAACAAACACCGTCATCTTCTTCAGTTCATCCAGCAACGCCCTGATGGCGTCACGCCCAAACTGGGCCAGCGAAAAAGATTCATCGTTGACCGTCGCGGTGAGTAGTTCTTCGGTACGTTCCGAGAGCAGCTCGTTGAATGGAGACGCGATCAGGTTCCCGACCACGGTAAAGGTGAAAAACACCACCACGGCCGTCAAGGCAAAGGCCAGTGTCCAGAGAAAATAGTAGAGCGTCGCCCAGTACCAGGCATCCCCTTGCGGAATCCACTCGCTGACCGTAGTCGAGAAAAAATTGAGTCCCAGCCAGCTCACCAGTGAAAAGACCAGCAGGTTGATCAGAAACGGAATCACGATATAGCGCAAGAGTCCGGGATTCCGGAACACAAAGCCGAAGCTGGCGAAAGGCGTGCGAAAACCACTGACAAATTGCCCAGCCGTCGATGTGATCAGTTTTACAGGCATTAAATCACCTCTCTAAAGGGGGATGTCGCACAAAGAGGGACCGCACCCTCCTGCGTGTTGCTAACGCCAGCGTTTGCTGCGCCACAGATAAGGCGCGATGGTAACGTGTCGATCGAAGCTTGTCGAGAGGGGAATGTCCCCTACGCAACTGCAAACATTTTAAGCATCAGTGCCCAAGCATTAGGCACCACCGGCAACTTCGAAAGGACTAACTAGCTGATTCTGCGTGTTGAAAAAAGTGGCACGGGACTTGGATTAGCACCGGACACTCCGGGAACGGCCCCGGGGATTCACTCATGACAAGGAGGTCATGTCCGATGGAGACGTCTGTCCAAGCGATTACTCGCTCCGGCGATGTACTGTTTTTGCTGCTCGGTGCCGTCATGGTATTTGCCATGCACGCCGGTTTTGCATTCCTTGAAGTTGGTACTGTCCGTAAAAAAAGCCAGACCAACGCCTTCGTAAAGATCCTTACCGACTGGTCGGTTTCGACCGTGGTCTACTTCGTGATCGGTTACTGGATCGCCTACGGAGTCAATTTTTTCCAACCTGCCGAAGCACTGCTCGGCAACAATCAGGGCTACGAGCTGGTGCGCTTCTTTTTCCTGCTCTGCTTCGCGGCCTGTATCCCGGCGATCATCTCCGGCGGTATCGCCGAACGTACCCGGTTCTGGCCGCAGGTGCTGGCCGGCGCCATCTTTGCGGGCCTCACCTACCCGCTTTTCGAGTCGTTCATCTGGGGACGCAACAGCGGCGGTCTGCAGTCTTTCTTTGAAAACAGTTTCGGCGCTCCGTTCCACGACTTTGCCGGCAGCGTGGTGGTTCACTCCATGGGAGGGTGGCTCGCGCTGCCCGCCGTGCTGCTGCTTGGACCGCGCATGGGGCGCTGGATTCGTGGCAAGAGCCAACCGATCCCGATCAGCAACATCCCGTTTTTGGCGCTGGGTAGCTGGATCCTGGCCATCGGCTGGTTCGGCTTTAACGTCATGAGCGCGCAGAGCATAAACGGCATCTCCGGGCTGGTGGCAGTGAACTCGCTGCTCGCCATGGTCGGCGGCGTGCTCTTCGCCCTTGTCGCCGGCAAGAACGACCCCGGCTTCACCCACAATGGCGCCCTCGCCGGCCTGATCGCCATCTGCGCCGGTTCGGACATCGTCCACCCGATTGCAGCGTTTGTTATCGGCGGCATCGGCGCGCTGATCTTTGTTTACGGCTTCCAGTGGGAACAGGAAAAACTCAAGATCGACGACGTACTCGGCGTCTGGCCGCTGCACGGCATCATCGGCAGCTGGGGCGGCATCGCCGCCGGAATCTTCGGCGGCAGCGCACTGGGCGGTCTCGGCGGCGTCACCTTCATCAGCCAGCTGGCGGGGAGCCTGCTGGCCATCGTCTACGCACTGGTGACCGGTTTCGTGGTCTACGGAATCATCGTCAAAATCTTCGGCTTCCGCCTGGTTGATGAGGAAGAATACCGCGGTTCCGACCTGACGATCCACAAGATCACCGCCTACCCCGAGGACACGGTCTCCTAAATAAGCAATTCACCACCGACCAGGCCGTGGCAGTTGCCACGGCCTGGTTACTTTTCACCTCCCAACCACGACCCGAGCTCGCCCAGATCTGTCGACTCCAACAGATAAGCAATCCCTTGCAGCAGGGCACGCGCTTGCAACTCGTGCAGCAACTGAAGATTCGTCCAGCGCTCAACCTCAAGCCCCGACTCGACATCGAGGTAGCCCCACATATGCTGCAACGCGTTTCGCACCCTACCTGTCGATGGTGACAGCCGTAGCTGTTCACACAGCAGTTGTACCAGCCCAGTGAAATCATCGTTAGGTCGCATTGGAGCGACCTGCTCCCCTAGCATCGAATAAAGTTCTGGACTTCGCGCCATCACCGATTATTTATGTTGACGCCAAAGCTGCTGCGCCGTGCCCGGCAGAGGCATGCGTCCCGGCTCTCGCCGATGATACTTCTCCGCCAACATTGCAAACTGATGGCGAGGACATCAATATACGTCGGCGGCTAGGCACTCAGGTTATCGACAATCGATACAGGGCTGCGGTCATGGTAACCGCGCAAAGCCATCTCTGCCGCGAGTTGCCGATGACGCATGTGCAGCGCCCAGCCGTACCCGACCCAGCGCAGGGTTTCGGGATGACGGGAGTACCCCTTGCGCCGATTAACCAGAATCGGCACGATGCCGTGAAGTTAACGGTGTTCCCCGAGCAGGCTTTGGCGGTTCAAATATCCCGGGCTGATATCCCAGACACGCACCCTCTCCTCCTGAAGCAGGCTATCCACTGCTCAGTTTCAACCATACCAACGACACAAAAAAAACGCCGCCCCCTGCGGGGCGGCGTTGCGGATGGTGACAGGAGGCAATCGAGTCAACCAACACATTTTGTTCGAGGTAAATCTAGAAAGCCAGAGTAGCACCGACAGAAACGTAGCCCTCGTCCTCGAGCAGACCGATGTCTTCGGCATCGTCCCCAACGACATAGTAGTAGAGGTAAGAAGCATCGACACTGACCTGGTCGGTGATCGAGTAAGCGATACCGGCGCTGAAATCAGCGGTACCGAAGTCATCAAACACCATACCACCAGCGAGGCTGGCAACAAAGGGGCTCTCCTGGTTGTAGTTGATAGCCGCACCGACACTCAGGCTCAGACCCTCTGCCAAATCGATATAGTGCCCAAAGCCCAGGGAGTAGTAGAGACCATCGATTTCATCGGAGCTTGCCTGATCATAATCGTAATAAACCGTAAAAGAAGGAGCAAGGATGGTGTCCAGACCAAGGCCAAGATAGGCTTCGTGAGTTGAGCCACCAGCAGCACCAAAGGAGTAGTATGCGTTACCCAGGCTCACAGAAAGCATATCGGAAGGAGCAAAGGTATAATCTACGATGATATCAGTCTCGAGGGTTTCATCAGAGTTAAGGCCCGAAAGATCGGTGTTGGTCCAGTAACTGATAGTGAACCCGTTGAAGCCAACGTCCATACCTGCCTGCAGCGCCGCTTCACTGTCGTTGATGTCCACACCGCGCCAGAGGTACTTGTCGACCACGTAGCCATAGACATCGGCACTGGTTTCGAGGGCAAAAGCCGAGGTGGCAAAAGCCATTACACATCCCAACATCGCAATTACTGCTACAAACTTTTTCATCACTCGTACTCCTTAGTCACTGTAGTTTAATAATGCCGGGCGACCAATGCCGCCCGGCTCATTGAATGTAATCCGTTTAGCCGTTGATCTTCTGAAAGTCGGGGTAAGCTTCCATACCGATTTCGGTAACATCGAGGCCTTTGAATTCCTCTTCCTCGCTGGCGCGGATGCCGATGGTGAACTTGATGGCCAGCCATACGATGGCGCTGGTAACCAGCACGAAAGCACCGGTCGCTGCGACACCCACAAACTGGGTGAAGAAGCTGGCGCCTTCGTCAGTGATGGGCACAGCCATGGTGCCCCAGATACCGCACACCAGGTGGACCGAGAGCGCACCAACCACGTCGTCGATCTTGAGCTTGTCGAAGAAGGGTACAGCCAGCACGCAGAGCACGCCGCCCACAGCACCGATCAGAGACGCCGAGCCGAGGGTCGGGGTTGCAGGGCCCGCGGTGATCGAAACCAGACCAGCCAGGGCGCCGTTGAGCCCCATGGTGACATCAACCTTCTTGTAAAGGACCTGAACCATGATCATGGCGGCGATCATACCGCCGCAGGCGGCCATATTGGTATTGGCCATGACGTTCGACATTTCGATGGCCGAAGCGGCGTCGCCCAGAGCGAGCACCGAACCGCCATTAAAACCGTACCAGCCCATCCACAGGATGAAAGTACCGAGTGTCGCCAGAGGAATATTCGAACCGGGCATCGGGTTGACACTACCGTCTTTGCCGTACTTGCCCTTACGGGCGCCGAGGATAATAGCACCGGTCAAAGCAGCCCAACCGCCGACTGAGTGAACAATGGTCGAACCGGCGTAATCGGCGAAGCCCATCTCCGAAAGCCAGCCGCCACCCCAGCCCCAGGAGCCCTGGATCGGGTAGATAATGCCACAGAGAATGGCGCAGAACAGCAGGAACGACCAGAGCTTGATCCGTTCGGCCACACAACCGGATACGATCGAGCAGGCCGCGCCGCAGAAGACCATCTGGAAGAACCAGTCGGAAGCGGCCGAATAACCACCCGAGTAGTCACCAGCCAGAGCCGCTGCATCATCGGCAACCCAAGGGCCAAAGGAACCGATAAAGCCGTTAACGTCGGCATACATCAGATTGTAACCAGTCACATAAAAGAGGATGCCTGCGATGCCGAACAGCGAGATGTTCTTCAGGCAGATGGTCGCCACGTTCTTCTGGCGAACCAGACCGGCTTCAAGCATACCGAAACCGGCGGCCATCCACATGACCAAGATACCCATCACCAGGAAGGAAAAGGTGTTCAGTACGTACGAAAGCTCCGAGACCGGTGCGTCCTCAGCTAACGCCAATGCGGGAACCAGCACCAAACCTGCAGTGATCAAAGAAACGATTTTCTTCATTATTCTTAACTCCTAACTCTTGTTACCGTGTTTAGAGGGATTCGGGACCGATCTCGCCGGTACGAATACGAATCGACTGCTCGACATCGAGCACGAAAATCTTGCCATCACCGATACGTCCGGTAGCTGCTTCCTTCTGCACAGCGGCAACAACCTCGGCGACCTGAGCGTCATCGATAACCAGTTCGACTTTGACCTTGGGAATCAAATCGACCTGGTACTCGGCTCCACGATACAGTTCGGTATGACCCTTCTGGCGACCGAACCCTCTTACCTCACTGACCGTCATGCCACTGATACCGAGATCACTCAGCGCACTCTTGACGTCATCGAGCTTGAACGGCTTGATGATGCATTCTACTTTTTTCATCCCCTTGCTCCTTTTCTTGCTATGGTTTGAAATAAAAAACGCCCCGTTCCATCCGTAAGGTCATCTAACGGAGGAATCGAGGCGCCTTTGCCTATTCAGCCTAAATTGGAACGTCACTGTTCCCCAGCCGATTATCTTTTGCACTACTGCCATCTTTATTAGCAGGGCTCGTGCCAACTATTTAACTGCTGTATTTTTAGTAAGTTACAAAAACAAGCCATCGCCACTGCCCGCCAATTGAGCAGCTGAGCACAAGGTGAAACTTTCCGTGCCTCTTTTTCCGGCACCATCTTCTGCGGCTGTTGTCCCAAGTTAATTCTTGTCTTGTGAGAACGATTTTTTTATACTCTGAGACAGAGTTGATTTATCTCTCTGCCCTGCTGGTGAGGTTAGATTGCCCAGGCGGAATAAATGTTGTACGGGTCCCCTTCCAGAGCTTCTGTGTGCCTGCCCTCCTCGCAGAGGGACGCCTAACGTAGCAACAAGGGAACCCACCTCGTAGGGATTCGCTGTGCGGCCCTTCGACCCACGGCAGGAGTGGAGAGATACCCAAGGCGCGGGAACTTACCGGCGCCTTTTTTTCTGAGCGAAAGAAGTGACCTTAAGCATGACCGAAGAAAAACAGTCCATTACCCGCCTCCACGTCGAAGACCGCGAGTTTATCCTGATCGGCACCGCTCATATTTCCCAGGAGTCGGTAGATACAGTCACCCAGGCCATCCTTGACGAACAACCAGACACGGTCTGTGTCGAACTCGACGAGCAACGTTTCCAGGCGCTCAAAAATCGCAACCGCTGGGAATCGCTGAACCTGATCCAGGTGATTCGCAAGGGACAGGCACCGTTTCTGATGGCCAACCTGGCGCTCTCATCGTTCCAGAAGCGCCTCGGGCTACATACCGGCGTCAAACCTGGAGCAGAACTTGTAGCGGCGGCAGAAACCGCCGAGCAGCAGGGTTTGACTGTCGAACTGGTTGATCGCAACCTGCGCACCACCCTGTTGAGGGCATGGCGTAAGACCGGCTTCTTCAAAAAAATGTACCTGCTTGCGACACTGCTCGGCAGCATCTTCGAAGATCAGAAGATCGACGAAGAGGAGTTAAACCGGTTGCGCCAAACCGATACCCTATCGGCCATGCTCGAAGAGATGTCCGAGCTGCTCCCCACGGTCAAAGGGATTCTGGTCGACGAACGCGACATCTTTATGGCTCATCATATCCGCCACGCCCCCGGCAACAAGGTGCTGGCGGTGGTCGGGGCGGCTCACATGCCCGGCATCGTCAAACGTTTCAATGAAGATCTCGAGCCTGCGACCCTCGAAGAGCTCAACACCCTGCCCCCCAAACCGCTGATCTCGCGCATGATTCCATGGCTGATCCCCGGCATCGTTGTGGCGCTGTTTATTGCCGGCTTCTTCTTCGGAGACCGCAGTCGCGTCGCCGATGCGGCGCTGGCCTGGGTGCTCGCCAACGGCGTTCTTTCGGCCATCGGAACAATGGTGGCTTTCGGGCATCCGCTGACAATACTCAGTGCCTTCATAGCCGCACCGATCACCTCACTTAACCCCACGATCGGAGCCGGCTTTGTTACAGGTATCGTGCAAGCTTTTGTCGCCCCCCCGACCGTTGGAGACATGGAGCATGTCGGTGACGACCTGGTCACCGTCAAGGGATGGTGGAGCAATCGTCTGGCAAGAGTCCTATTGGTATTTGTCCTCTCATCTCTGGGCTCGGTCGCGGGAACTTTTCTTGCCTTCCACTGGCTCAAGGATCTTATCTGAGGCGCTTCACCTTTTCTCGAATACACAAAAAAGCCCTGCGTGCTGATGGCACGCAGGGCTTTTTTAACTTTCAACATTCTCGAATAGCTTCAGCTTTTTACAGTCTCATCCTTTTGAATAACCCAGTACGTCGCAGCAACGGCCACGATTAACACCGCCAGCCCAACCATCGAAGTATATTGAACCTCCTTGAAGTCAACCAGGACCACTTTCCGCGCCAAGGCCAAGAGTGCAACCAGCAATACCGAGCGCACCTTAACCAGGGCCGACTTGGACGTGATATCCGGCAGAACCGTGTGATTGAATTCAAGGGCAATCAAGACCGTCATGAAAGTACCGAACACCTTAATGAAGGCATCATGGTCGATCATGTGGGTGTCGGAAACCACCACGTGATACAGGGCCACACCGCTTTGCGCCAGGGTTAGGACCACAGAGATAGCCACCATAATCGTCAGTACCGCCACCACAAGTCGCTCGAAATGGTGGTATCCGGGCGAACCAAAGATCATGCGCTTCACAATCGGAGCGGTTTTAGTATCATTTTTTTTGGGCATCACACTCCTCTACTTCATCCACACGGTCTGGATGTTCACAAATTCCTTGATCCCGTGATAGGAGAGCTCCCTCCCGAATCCGGAAATCTTAACCCCGCCGAAAGGAAGGCGCGGGTCACTCTTGACCATACCGTTAACGAACGCCGCGCCCGCTTCCATCTGCAAAGCGAACCGCTCGCCCTGTGTATTGTCAGCCGTCCAGACCGACGCACCGAGCCCGAACGGGGTATCGTTGGCGATACGCAAGGCATCGTCAGCATCCTTGGCGCGAATCACCAGAGCGACCGGACCGAAGAACTCTTCGTGGTATGCCGGCATTCCCGGCACCACTTCCGTGAGGATCGTCGGCGGGTAGAAACTCCCCTGGCGTTCCAGAGGCTGACCACCGAGCACCACCTTGGCCCCCTTGGCCACCGAAGCTTCGACTTGTTCGTGCAGTTCCTGCATCAGGTCGTCACGCGCCTGGGCACCGACCTGGCTCTTCTCATCGAGGGGATCACCAACAACCAAAGCAGCCATCTGGGCGGTAAACTTCTCCAGAAACAGATCGTAGACCTCTTCAACGACGATGAAACGCTTGGCGGCAATACAGCTCTGCCCGGAGTTCAGGCATCGTGCCTTGGCAGCCACGGCCGCAGCCTCATCGAGGTCGGCGTCAGCCAGAACCACGAAGGGATCACTGCCGCCAAGCTCCATGACCGTTTTCTTGAGCATCTCGCCAGCCTTGGCGGCCACCTTGCGCCCCGCGATGTCGCTGCCGGTTAGAGTCACTGCCTTTACATGCGGATGTTCAATCACCGCGTCGACCTTACGCGAACCGATCATCAAGGTACGAAAAACATTCTTGGGGAACCCGGCCTTCTCAAAAACCTCCTCGATCTGCAGTGCACAACGGGGGACATTGGAAGAGTGTTTAAGCAGGCCGGTGTTACCCGCCATCAGAGCCGGCGCGGCAAAACGGAAAACCTGCCAAAACGGAAAGTTCCAAGGCATCACGGCGAGCACAACCCCTAAGGGACGATGGGCCACGTACGATTTGCTCGCGTCGCTGGCAATCACCTCGTCAGCAAGAAAAGACGCGGCATGGTCAGCATAGAAATCACAGCACGCAGCGCACTTATTGATCTCCGCACGACCTTCAGAGATCGGTTTGCCCATCTCCAGCGCCATGGTCCGCGCGTAACTCTCGGCATGCTCACGCAGCACTTCGGCCGCACGCTTCATCAGGGTTGACCTATCGGCAAAACTGGTCTTGCGCCATGCCGTCCAGGCATGGTTGACCTGATCAACCGTCTCGGCGACCTGGGTATCACTCCACTCTTCAAACGTTTCCAGCAGTTCCCCGGTGGCGGGGTTCAACGATTCCAACGCCATTTCTTTCCTCCTCGAGCATTCGTAACCTACAAACCGGACAGGCCCCTAAGTTTGCCCAAATTAAACGCCAAATACAAGTTGGAGCGAAATAAAAAACAGCTCAAATAAAACCGCATGCAGCAACTCATTTCCGAAAAACTAAGTTATAATTCCCTAATTCAAGATCTCAAGTACCCCGGAGAGCCCATCAACGGTGATCTCAAAGCAAAACCCAACCACTTCCCCAAATAGGTTTATGAGAGGATTCTGCCTTGACCGATACATTCATATATGCTAAAAACCCGATATTCCAATTGTGGTATATGAAATATCATCACATAACTAGGACACAGGAACCCCCTGTACACCAAAAGTGGAAGGACGAGAGGAGAAGAAGATGAAGCGTTTACTGACCACCGCACTGCTGCTGATCCTTACCGGCATCTTTGCAACACCGGTACTGGCAGGAAGCCACAAAGATCGTATCAAAGACACCATCAAGGAACCCCAGGATGTAACCCGTCAATGTCTCAGCTGCCACATGGACGAGGCCAAGGACTTCATGAAGACCTCCCACTGGCGCTGGGCGCTGGAGCAGGAAGTCAACGGTGATGACGTTGACCGCGGCAAGGGGAATGCCCTGAACAACTACTGTACTTCGGTGGCCGGCAATGAGCAGTTCTGTGCCAAGTGCCACGCGGGCTACGGCATGACCGACTTCAAATCCTACGACTTCGACAACCCTGAAAACATCGACTGCCTGGTCTGCCACGACACCACAGGCAACTACGCCAAGGACACCAACAAGGCAGGGATGCCGACCCCGCGTGCCATGGAGCGCCTGTTGATGGTTGCACAGAACGTCGGCATGCCGAACCGCGACAACTGCGGTCAGTGCCACTTCTTCGGTGGTGGCGGCGACGCCGTCAAACACGGCGACCTCGACTCCTCGATGTCGTACCCCGAAAAAGATACCGACGTCCATATGGCCATCGACGGCAACGACTTCAACTGTACCGAGTGCCACATGACCGAGGACCACGTCATCTCGGGTAACTCCCTCGGTGTTTCGCCGGGTGGCAAGACCCACTTCGGCTGCAGCCAGTGCCACGAAGGTGAGGTTCACGCTGAAAGTCGCCTCAACGCACACATCGATACCGTGGCCTGCCAGACCTGCCACATCCCGACCTTCGCCAAGAACCTGGCTACCAAGGTCTGGTGGGACTGGTCGAAAGCGGGTGAAGAGCGCCAGTTCGACGAGAAGGACGAGCACGGCCACCACACCTACGTGAAGAAAAAAGGTGAAATGAAGTATGCCAAGGACGTTGTACCAACCTACAAGTGGTACAACGGCACCGGCGGCGCTTACCAGCGCGGCGCCAAGATCGAAGAGGACGAAGTCGTCAAGATTGCCTACCCGCTCGGCAGCAAGAAAGACGACGATGCCAAGATCTATCCCTTCAAGGTCATGGGTGGCAAACAGATCTACGACACCAAGTACAAAAACCTGATCACCGCCAAGGTAGCCAACGAAGGCGGCTACTGGGTCGACTTCGACTGGGACAAGGCAGCACGTCTCGGCAGCGAAGCGAGTGGCCTCCCCTACAGCGGCGAGTACGGTTTTGCAGAAACCATCATGTACTGGCGCATCAACCACATGGTAGCGCCCAAAGAAGAAGCCCTGACCTGCCTCGAGTGCCACGGCGACAACGGCCGCATGGACTGGAAAGAGCTCGGCTACAAGGGCGACCCGATGACCAACCCCAAGTGGGCCCGCTAAACACGGATCCGCTTCTTCATACCTTTGTTATGCCCCCGGGAAACCGGGGGCTTTTTTTGTGTTTTTTAGGCTTGTATTCATGATCGCTTTCCTTTAAAAGCAGCACTGGAGTAACGACTAACTCACTGTAACTCCTTTCAATTTCACATACACATGCAATAATTAAAAATGCACGAACGTTAAACGAAAGGTGCTGCATGATGAAGACCACGTTAGGCTGGAGAGAATGGCTGGCGTTACCGGAACTCGGCATCCCGGCGATCAAGGCCAAAATCGACACCGGGGCCAAAACCTCCGCCCTGCACGCTTTTTTCGTTGAGCCGTTCGACAAACAGGGACAGACCTACGTACGTTTCGGGCTGCATCCGCTGCAGCGCCGCACGTCACCGGAAATGATCTGCGAGGCGCCCCTCAAGGAACAACGGATCGTCTCGGACTCAGGCGGACACCGCGAGCAACGCTATGTCATCGAAACCATGGTCGCGCTGGCCGGGCACAGCTGGCCGATCGAGATTACCCTCACCGACCGCGAAAGCATGCGTTTCCGCATGCTGCTGGGGCGCAGCGCCCTCGGCGACGACTTCCTGATCGTTCCGCAGTCTTCCTTTCTGACCGGCAGGGAGCTACGCACATCCTATCGAAACAAAGGTACCCAACCATGAAAATCGGCATTCTTTCACGCAAAGCGCAACTCTACTCGACCAACCGCCTGGTAGAGGCGGCCAGGGAGCGTGGCCACGAGGTGCAGGTGATCGACCCGCTGCGCTGCTACATGACCATTGCCTCGCAGAACCCGACCATCCACTACAGGGGGGAGGAACTCAGCGGCTTCGACGCCATCATTCCACGTATCGGCGCCTCGATCACCTTCTACGGCACGGCGGTGGTACGTCAGTTTGAAATGATGGGGGTCTTCAGCGCCAACGAGTCGGTCGCCATCAGCCGTTCCCGCGACAAGCTGCGCAGTCTGCAGCTGCTGGCCCGCAAGGGGATCGGGCTGCCGGTCACCGGCTTCGCCCACTCAACCAAGTACACCAAGGACCTGATTGACCAGGTCGGCGGTTCACCACTGGTGGTCAAGCTGCTCGAAGGGACACAAGGCATCGGCGTGGTGCTGGCCGAGACCGACAAGGCCGCCGAAAGCGTCATCGAGGCTTTCCGCGGCCTCAAGGCGAACATCCTGGTACAGGAATTCATCAAGGAGGCCGGCGGCGCCGACATCCGCTGCCTGGTCGTCGGCGACAAGGTGGTCGCCGCCATGAAGCGCCAGGGCCCCGAAGGCGAGTTCCGCTCCAACATTCACCGTGGCGGCGAGGGATCGCTGACCCGACTGACCCCCGAGGAACGCTCCACGGCGGTACGCTCCGCGCGGATCATGGGGCTCAACGTGGCCGGGGTCGATATCCTGCGCTCCAACCACGGTCCGGTGGTGATGGAAGTCAATTCATCACCCGGTCTGGAGGGGATTGAAAATGCGACCAACAAGGACGTCGCCGGTCATATCATCCAATTCCTGGAGAAACAGGCGCGACCGGGGAAAACCAAGACACGGGGGAAAGGGTAATGCAACAGCCCCTCTCCATCTCCGGCATCACCATCAAGCCGGGGCAACGCACGACCGTCGACCTGCCGGTGGCGAAGCTCTATACCCACACCGACATCACCCTGTCGGCGCATATCATTCATGGCCGGCAACCGGGGCCGTGCCTGTTCATCACCTCGGCAGTGCATGGTGACGAACTCAACGGGGTTGAGATCATTCGTCGTCTGCTCAAACGCAAATCCTTAACCCACCTCAAGGGGACGCTGATCGCCCTGCCGGTGGTCAACAGCTTCGGCTTCATCCATCGCGACCGCTACCTCCCTGACCGCCGTGACCTGAACCGCGCCTTCCCTGGATCCGAGCGTGGCTCCCTCGCCTCTCGCATTGCAGATTTGCTGTCCCGCGAGATCCTGCCCCACTGCAGCCACGGTATCGACCTGCATACCGGCGCCAACCATCGCTTTAACCTCCCCAAGATAAGGGCCTGCCTCGACGACGAGACAACTCGAGAGCTGGCAGAGGTCTTTGGCGCCCCGGTGATCATCCATTCACGTCTGCGCGACGGCTCTCTGCGCGAGGCGGTGGCCGAAAAGAACATTCCGATGCTGCTGTATGAAGCGGGGGAGGCCTTCCGCTTTGACGAACTTTCGATCCGTACCGGGCTACGCGGCATCCAGTCGGTGATGCGTGAGATAGGAATGCTGCCTCAACGACGAACACACAAGCTACCGGCGGTGTTTCGAGCCGAAACATCGAAGTGGATCAGGGCTCCGATCAGCGGCATGGTAATTCACAAGATCGCCATCGGCAAACAGGTCAAAAAAGGGGACCTGCTCGGCATCATTTCCGACCCGTTCGGCGACAATGAGCAGCGTCTCACCGCGCCCTTTTCCGGACTGGTGATCGGACGGCTGGAGATGCCGCTGGTCTACGAAGGTGACGCCCTATTTCATGTCGCGATGCTTGCCGGCGAGCTGCCCGGCGACCAGATCCTCGACGACCTGGTGTCGGAACTGGGTCAGGACGATTTCTGGCCACGGCTCAGCTAGGTTAACAACCCAGAACACAGGTGACACGATGAGCAAACAGCCCTCCAAACAGGTTGGACTCCCCCCCGGCAGCTTGGTCCATGTCGGTGAAATCAGGGTTGAACAGCCCGTTCTGTCGCTTATCCAATACGACGAGAACAACTTTTCACGCCAGGACGACGTCACGCTCGAGCAGTGTCTGAATATCAACACCGAGACAGGGGTAAACTGGATCAACCTCTGCGGAATTCACGACATCGAGCTGCTGCGCACCCTCGGCGAACGATTCGACATCCATCCTCTGGCCCTCGAGGACGTTCTCAACACCACCCACCGCCCGAAGACGGAAGTCTACGACCACTACCTGCTGGTGATCCTGAAAATGATTTCCTTCAGTCATGCCGAGCAGCGCATCGACATCGAGCAGATGAGCTTCGTGGTCGGCCAGAACCTGCTGCTTTCCTTCCAGGAGCGTCAGGGAGACGTCTTCGACGCCGTCAGGGATCGGCTTCAACGGGCCAACGGCCGTATCCGCTCGCGTGGAGCCGACTACCTGCTCTACACACTGCTCGACTCGATCGTCGACCACTACTTTCATGTTTTGGAACATCTCGACGAGCGACTGGCAAACTTCGAACAGGAGCTGATCAGCGAATCGGCTGTCGACAGCATGAATCAGATCCACTACTTCTCCAAGGAACTCCTGCAGCTGCGCAAGGCGGTCTGGCCGCTGCGTGATCTGGTCGTGCAGATGCAGAACGACGACAGTGGACTGATTCGCGAATCGACCGATCTGTTCCTGCGTGACCTGTACGATCATGCCATCCAGGCCATCGACAGTGTCGACGCCCTGCGCGACACCGCCAGCAGCCTGCTCAATCTTCACATGTCAATCTCCGGCAACCGCATGAACGAAGTCATGAAGGTACTCACCATCATGGCATCGATCTTTATCCCGCTGACCTTTATTGCCGGCATTTACGGTATGAACTTCGAACACATGCCAGAGCTCGCCACGCAATGGGGGTATCCGCTGGTGTTGCTGCTGATGCTCGGCTGTGTCATCGGCATGGTGATCTTCTTCAAGCGGAAAAGGTGGTTATGATGCGACGACGTAAGTCTTTGGCAGCACGCGACGCTGCGTTCCGGTGTCCCCTGCTTCTGCTCCTGCTGTTGCCGGTCATGCTGCAGTGGGGCACCCCAAGCAAAGCGGCAAGCGAAGAGCCCCCCGCTCCGAGCGCTGAACAGACTGCCACAGCGCAATCAGCCAGCTACCCGGGGTTGGAGGAAGTCGTACCTCGCGCCACCGAACTTGATACGGCCCTCGCAGTAGCCCAGCAGCTGATTGAACAGCTGCAGGATGTGGCCACGTTCGGCCGTCAGACCGAGGAGTTGCAAAAAAACTGGCAGGAAGAAAAGAGTCAGCTTGACGGCTACGGAGATCAGAGTGAATGGCCGGTCAACCGGCTCCTGAACGTCCGTTCCTACCTCGAACGGATCGAAAAGGATGCGGGGCAGCTACTCGCCAACATCGCGACGCCGCTGAAAAGCCTCGAAGAAACACGCAAGAACTGGAACGACCAACAACGTTTCTGGCAGGAGTGGCAACAATTCCTGCGCAGCAGCGGCGCCAAGGTGCCCCGCGCGACCTTCAACGAGGTACGGCAGAAAATAAACGACATTCTTGCCCGGACGACCCATGCCACCACCACCCTGCTCAAGGTGCAGGAAGAGGTTTCCGCAACCGTTCAGCAGATCGTCAGTTTCAAGGAAAGCCTCGACACCGTTCTGTCGAACGTTCAGCAAAGCCCCTGGCGCCGCAATGCCTTCCCGCTGTTCAGTCGCGACTATCTCAGGCAGTTTCAACCGGAACTGTTCAACAAGGTGCAATCCGGTTTTGCCGCCGCGCTGCAGTTCCGCAGCGAGTTTTTTCAGCGCCAGCTCTGGCTACTGCTGGTACAACTGCTGTTAATCGTCACCCTGGTAGGACTCCTGACCTACCTGAAAAAAACCACGGCCGAGAAGACCGACGATCTTCACTTCATCTTCTCACGCCCGTTCTCCGCGGCGCTGTTTATCAGCATCGCGACCACCTACCTGTTTCTGGTTGATCCGCCGCAGATGGTCTCCCTGACCCTGGTCGGCATCGCCACCATCGCCGTCGTACGACTCGCCTGTGCCTTGCTCAAAGAAGGCAACCAGCGCACGCTGGCGTATGTCCTGGGCGGAGTATTTATCCTCTCCAAGGCACTTACCGCCTTCGCTTTCCCGGTGCCGCTTTACCGCCTCTACCTGAGTCTTTTAGCCCTGGTAGGCATCCCGTTCCTATACTCGCTGGTGCGTCGACACTGCAGACACCACGAGACCCCGTTCGATCGTTACGTGCTGCTGTTGTACTGCGGCATGGTGCCGCTGTTTATTGCGTTCATCGCCCAACTTGGAGGATTTGCCACCTTCACCCAGACTCTGATCAACGCATCGATCGATACCGTCTTTGTCATGCTGTTTACCCTCATGGCGCTACGGATCTCCGAAGGGGGGCTCGAGCTGCTGTTCAACAGCCAGTTGATCGGTGCGCGCCGTTTCGTCAAGAACCTCGGCCCCCAGGCAACCGTGCGACTGCGACGGCTTGGGAAAATCGTCATTGCACTGTTTGCCGCGCTCTACCTCCTGCAGGTCTGGGGTCTGTACGACGACATGGCGACAGCATGGAACAGCCTGCTGGCTCTGGACGTCGCCATCGGCGAGTTTCACCTGTCGGTCAGAATGGTGGTCCTGATTAGCGTGGTGCTCTACCTCTCGGTGCTGGTCTCCTGGGGATTCCAGGCGTTTCTCGAGTCGCAGATCTTCTTCGGCAAACGGATTGACCGCGGGGTGCGGGATGCCTTCAAGAAGCTCAGCCACTACGCCCTGGTGCTGATCGGCTTTGTCACCGCCATGACCATGGCGGGGATCGAACTGCAGAACTTTGCGATTCTTGCCGGGGCCTTCGGTATCGGTATCGGCTTCGGTCTGCAGGACATCGTCAACAATTTCGTCAGCGGCCTGATCCTGCTGTTTGAACGGCCGGTCAAAGTTGGTGACGCCGTGATCATCGACGGCCAGTGGGGCGCTATCAACAAGATCGGACTGCGCTCCACGGTGGTCGAAACCTGGGATCACTCCGAGCTCATCGTCCCCAATTCGCAGATGATCTCTGAAAAGGTCATGAACTGGACGCTCTCAAGCAACGTGTCACGCATCACCATCACGGTCGGAGTACGCTACGGTAGCGACCTAAAGAAGGTCATCGACATCCTCAACCGGATCGGGGATGGCCACCCTGCCGTGGTCGAGAACCCTGCCCCTTCAGCCATCTTTACCGAATTCGGAGACAGCTCGATCAACTTTGAACTGCGCGTCTGGGTCGATGATATCAAGCACAGGCTGACGGTCATCAGTGACCTCGGTCTCGCTATCGACCAGGCCTTTAAAAAGGCACATATCGAGATCCCCTTCCCGCAGCGAGATCTCCACCTGCGCAGCGTGGACCCAGAGATCAAACTTCCATCGTCGGACTGACCTGCAGCGCATTCCCCCGGGATCGTCCCTCGCGGCTTGATACCACGATCACTTTCTGACATAGTGACAACACTACCCCTCTGAAGTGAGCTGCACATGCCGACAACCATCGTTCTCGAACCGGATCATCGCAAGCGCTTCTGGTATCGCTATTCCCGCCGGAGCGGCTGGTCGACCAGCAAGATCCTGATCGCTCTCAATCTGATCCTGTTCGCCTGGATGGTCATCCGGGGACTGATTGCCGGGCGGGGTCTGGGAATTATCCTGAGCCCTGACATCGACCTGTTGCTCTACGTCGGCGCCCAGAACTGGGCACGGGTACTGGAATATGGCGAATGGTGGCGCTGTCTGAGTTACGCCTTTACTCATGGCGGGCTACTGCATCTCGCCTTCAACATGGTTGCCCTCTACCAGGTCGGCATGCTGCTGGAAAAAGAAGCCGGGCACGCCACCCTGCTGTGCATCTACGTCTGCAGCGCTGTTACCGCAACGCTGGCCGGATACATATGGCACCCGGAGGCCTACGTGGTTGGAGCTTCCGGCTCCCTGTTCGGCCTGATCGGCTTCGCCGTAGTCTTCTACCGGCGCCTCGCCGACCCGCACTCCCTGGCCAAAAGCAAGTTCATGCTGCAATGGGCGATGTTCGCCTTCCTGTTTGGCTTTGCCGTGCAGGCCGACAACGCCGGGCATCTAGGCGGCGCCATCGGCGGAGCGCTACTCGGCGTGGC
>PKUI01000012.1 GCA_002869605.1 Desulfuromonas sp.
ACTTTGTACTGTTTTCCTCCGGTCTTAATCACCGCGTACATGCCAGACATTCACCTCACTTTCAAACTTTATTTCTGGAACGGGGAACTATACTGATGCTCCCGATCCGTGTCAAGGGAATTTTCCCCTGTTTTTCAATCATCTACACCCCATTAAACCCAAGCCGCCGGGGGCGCCCGGCTCGCGCCTTACTTTCTTTAAACGCGCAAAGAAAGTAAGCAAAGAAACTCGCCCGAGCTCCTTGCCCGCCAAAAATCGGCGGGTTCCCTCCGCGACAAAACCTTCAGCCGGGCCTTCGCCATGCGCTTCGCTTAACTCTTCGGCCTTTTTCGGCTTCAGGCCTTGCCACTCCGGCTGCGTCACACGGGAGGGCACACCCCTCCACCGCACTGAAGTACATAAAAAACGCACACCTCAGGGTGCGGAGAAGTGCTGCCATGCAAGGCGGCGCAGGCTCGAGGAGTGAGGCGTAGCGGAAGCTACGTCGCAGCGACGCGAAACCAGCCAACGCCGCAGGGGAGTGCTTATTCGCGCCCCTCAGCCAACCGAGATCTCATACTGCTCCAGGTGGAACCCGGGCCGCGGGTTAATCACAATCTCGCGCCCAAAGTGCTGTTCAATCTCCTCGATGCCGTTGCGCTCTTCATCGTAAAGCAGAGCCGCCACGTCGGGATGCACCAGCAAGGTCACCCGCTTCTCCGGCAGGTCGCTCAGTTCACGCATCAGTTCGCGGAAGATCTCGTAGACCATGGTGGTGCAGCTCTTGACGTAACCCTTCCCCTCGCAATAAGGACACGGTTCGCACAGTGAGCGCCCGAGACTCTCACGCACCCGCTTGCGGGTCATTTCGACCAGGCCGAGCTCGGAGATCTTGAGGATATTGGTCTTGCTCTTATCGTTCTTGAGCGTCTCCTCGAGTGCCGCATGCACCTTCTCGCGATGCGCCTCCCTCTCCATGTCAATGAAATCGATGATGATCAGGCCACCGATATTGCGCAGACGGAGCTGGAAGGCGACCTCCTTGACCGCCTCGAGGTTGGTCTTGAGGATGGTATCTTCGAGGTTGTGCTTGCCGACGAAGCGTCCGGTGTTGACATCAACCGCAACCAACGCTTCGGTCTGCTCGATGATGATGTAGCCACCACTTTTCAGCCATACCTTGCGCCCCAACGCACGTGCGATCTCGATCTCGAGACCGAAAGCGTCGAAGATCGGCTCGTCGCCGTGGTATTTCTCGATCTTGTAGGTGAGCTTCGGCATGAAGGTACCGATGAAGCGCACCACCTTGTCATACTCCTCCTGGGAGTCGACCACGATGCGCGCCACGTCCTCGGTGAGGATGTCGCGCAGCACCTTGCAGGTGACATCGAGCTCCGAATGGATCAGCGCCGGGGCGCCGTGGTGATCGATCACCCGCTGAATCTCTTCCCACTGGCTGGCGAGAAACTCCATGTCGGAGCGCAGGTCGTCGTCGCTCTTGCCCTCGGAGACGGTGCGCACGATGAAGCCGGTCCCCTCGGGACGCATCTCCTCGACCAGTGCACGCAGCCGCTCCTTTTCATCCTCGTCCTCGATACGGCGACTGATGCCGATATGGTTGACGGTCGGCATGTAGACCAGGTGACGCCCGGGGAGCGAGATATGGGTGGTGATGCGCGCCCCCTTGGTGCCGATCGGTTCCTTGGCGATCTGCACCAGTACCTCCTGCCCTTCCTCGAGCAGCTCCTCGATCGGCGGCAGTTCGGGGTGATGTTCGTCGTTCTCCCCCTCGGTCAGACCGTTGCCGTTCACGCCGTCGACGATCTCCTCGACCGCGTGCATCGCATCGAGTACATCGGCGACGTACAGAAACGCCGCCTTCTCCAGGCCAATATCGACAAACGCCGCCTGCATACCGGGAAGAACGCGGATCACGCGTCCCTTGTAGATATTCCCCACGATCCCACGATCACTGCCGCGCTCGATGTAAAGCTCGGCGATATGTCCACCCTCGAGCAGGGCGACACGGGTCTCCTGGGACGTGGTGTTGATCACCAGTTCCTTGGTCATATCAATTCTCCAAATCTATCTGAATTTAAAAATAAACTGTTCATGGCGAGGGAGCCGGGCCCGGAGGGCGGCTGCCACCTCATGCTCTCATTCTAATCAAAATACACAGGACTCTAAACCTCGAGATCTACCAATTCGACGGCAGTTTTACGCATCCCAAGCTCACGTGCCTGCTCAAAGTCGAGTCCAAGCAGGTGTGCCGCCACCAGGATCGGGCTGCCGCGCCGCATCGTCATCAGCAACACTCCGTCCTGCAGCTCGAGCGAGTCGACCCAGGGACGGACATCGACCTCGACCATGCGCTTCCCCTTGGGCCGCGTCAAAATGACGCTTTCGCTCTCCAGAAACGCCTCCAAGGCCTCATGCAGATCACAGCCGGCCGGCAACTGCAACCGGTAGTGGCTGGCCCGAATGCATGTCGAAGGGGACGGCACTGTGCGCGGGAGCACGGCCCCCTCGAGCAGGCGGAACCCTTCCGGCAGTTCGGCGTTGAGGCGCTCGACGACTTCGCGCGCCGCAAGCGGACGGGTCAGCTCGAGATCGATCAGTTCGGCATCGCTCTCAACCCCGGTCGGTAGCGCCTCGGAAAACGAGACCTTCGGCTTGGGGTTGAAGCCAGCCGAGTAGCGCAGCGGCAAACCGGCACGCAGCACGGTACGATGAAAGGCGTGCATGTAGTCAAGGTGCCCGAGAAAGCGCATGCGCCCATCCTTGCGCATGCGCAGACGCACCCGGTAATGCTCCTCGCCGGCCGACGGCACCGCCGGCAATGCTTCCAGATCGAGTTCGCGTGTCTGCAGCAGGCGCATTTTGCGCGCCTCGAAGTCGCACACTCCGCAGCCGCTACACTCGCCGCCGCGACAATCGGGGGTATACTCCTCGCGCAGTGCCTTATGGCGTTCGCCGAGCAGCCAGGCTTTAGGGATACGGCAGTCGATATGCTCCCAGGGGAGGATCTCGTCTTCGCTCCGTTCGCGCAGGTACCAGAGCGGGTCGATGCCGCAATTCTCCAAGGCCTGCTGCCAGAGAGCCCAATCGAAATGTTCCCGCCAGCCATCGAAGCGGCAGCCGAGCCGATGCGCCTCGCTCAGCAGCGCACCGAGGCGGCGGTCGCCACGGGCAAACAGTCCCTCAAGCAGCGAGGCCGGGGCATCGTGCCATTTCAGACGTAACTTCTTGTAACGCAGTTCGTCGCGCAGCAGGTTCTGACGCCGCACGGTCTCCTCGATGCCGACCTGGGCCTCCCACTGAAAAGGGGTATGCGGCTTCGGCACGAAGGTCGAGACCGAAACGTTGACGTCTCCGCCCCCTTGCGTCCCCTTGGCGCCGCGCTTGACCTGGGCGGCGAGGTCGACGATCGCGTGCAGGTCGGTGTCGCTTTCAGTCGGTAGTCCGAGCATGAAGTAGAGCTTGATGGTGCGCCAGCCGAGTTCAAAAGCACTGCGGGTCGCAGCCAGCAGGTCGGCCTCTTCGATCCCCTTGTTGATCACGTTGCGCAGCCGCTCGCTTCCCGCCTCCGGCGCCATGGTGAAGCCGGTCTTGCGAACCTTGCGGACCTCCTCCATCAGCTCCTCGGTCAGCGAGCCGACGCGCAGGCTCGGCAGGCTGATCGCCACCCGCTGCTCGGCATAGCGACGCATCAACCCCTTGAGCAGCGGTTCGATGCAGCTATAATCGCCACTTGAGAGGCTCAGCAACGAAACTTCGTCGTAACCGCTGCTCTCCAACGCCTGATCTATGATTTCGGCAAGCTTTTCCGGGCTCCGTTCACGCACCGGGCGATACCAGTTTCCAGCCTGGCAGAAACGGCAGCCACGGGTACAACCGCGGGCGATCTCGACCGCTACCCGGTCATGCACCGTGCCCATAAACGGTACGATCGGGCGGGTCGGATACGGGGCAGCTTCGAGATCGTTCAGCACACGCCGTCGCACCTTGCTGTAGTCTGCGAGCTGCGGCGCAATTTCACTGATTCGGCCATCGTCATGGTAACGGACCTCGAACAGCGACGGGACATAGAGCCCCTCGAGCTTTGCCAGGCGTTTGAGCAGCGCGGCGCGGTCCTCGCCGTCAGCGCGGCTGCTGCGCAGCGCCTCACACAGCTCGACCACCGCTTCCTCACCATCGCCGATCACGGCACAATCGAAGAAATCGGCCAGCGGCTCCGGATTACCGGCACACGGTCCGCCCACCACCACCAGCGGATGTTCGTCGTTACGCTCGCTGGCGCGCATCGGCACCCCACCAAGCTCGAGCATATTCAGCAGGTTGGTGTAAGAGAGCTCGTACTGCAGAGTAAAGCCGAGAATATCGAAGTCGCACAACGGCTGCTGCGACTCGAGACTGGTCAAAGAACCACCGGCACTGCGCAGCTCTTGCTCCATGTCGGGCCACGGCGCGTAAACCCTCTCGGCAGCGACCCAGTCGAGGTCATTAAGGACCTTGTAGAGGATCGGAAAGCCGATATGGCTCATGCCGACCTCGTAGACGTCGGGGAATGCCAGGGCGAAGGTCACCTCGACTTGCGAGCGATCCTTACAGCGGCTGCCGGCTTCGGCGCCGAGGTAACGAGCCGGGCGGCTAACCCGGTTAAGTGCGTATTCCATCAAATCTATTTCATACTCTCTTGGATTCAGGCGCAAACTAACAAGATAACATCGTGAGGCATCAAGGCCAAGCCCTTTTAGTGCACGCAAAGAGCTTCCCTGTATCGGTTTTTTCGTATACGTTAAGACAACACTTCACACAGTAACGAGGAACCGATGAGCACCAAGCTTCTACCCCCCGAAACCGACCTGCACATTCACACCGTGGCATCGGGACACGCCTTCAGCACCATCAACGAAATCGCCCTGGCGGCGGCCAACCGAGGCTTGCTCGCCGTCGGCATGACTGATCACGGCCCTTCGCTGCCCGGGGGACCACACGCCTACCACTTCGCCTCGCTGCGCTTCATCCCCCAGGAAATCCACGGCGTGCGCATCCTCAAAGGCGTCGAGGCCAACATCCTGGCTGCTGGCAAGCTCGACCTGGAGGCACGCTACCTCGAACGGCTCGAACTGGTGATCGCCGGCTTTCATGACGGTTGCGGCTTCCGTTCGGGCAACATTAAGCACAACACGCGGGTACTGTGTGCCGCCATGGACATGCCCAAGATCAAAATCATCAGCCACCCGGGCAATCCGCGCTTTCCTGTCGACCACGAGGTCATCGTCAAACATGCCGCCAACAGCGGCACCGCCATCGAAGTCAACAACTCGAGCTTCAGCATCAGCCGCGGGGGGGACAGCAGCAACATCGAAAGCATCGTCCACCTGTGCACCAAGCACCCGGCACTGCTGGCGATCAACAGCGACGCACATATCAGCCAACAGGTCGGTGAAATCGAATACGCGCGTCGGCTTGTCGAAGAAGCCGGCATTCCTGCCGATCGAATCATCAACCGCACCCTTGAGAGCACCCTCGCATTTCTTGACCTTGAGGCTTGAATCGGGCTAAAAGAATTCTTCACACTAGTAAAGCTTTCGGAACGGAGCCGGAATGGAGAATCGACTGCTCGAGGGGTTTCTGCGCTTTCGCCAGGAAGACTTCGAAAGCCACCAGAAGCTGTTTCAAGAGCTGGGCCGCTCGCAAAAGCCGCACAACCTGTTCATCGGTTGCGCCGACTCGCGCGTGGTGCCGAACCTGATCACCCAGACCACCCCGGGCGAACTGTTCACGGTGCGTAACGTCGCCAACATCGTCCCCCCCTACCGGGTCAGCACCGAGTACGCCGCCACCACCTCGGCCATCGAGTACGCCGTGCAGGCACTGAAGGTCGAATCGATTGTGGTCTGCGGTCACTCCAACTGCGGCGGCTGCTCAGCCTTGCACCTCCCCCCTCAAGATCTCGAAAAGCTGCCCAATGTCCGCAAATGGCTGGAAATCCTCGAACCGGTCAAAATCGAAGTCGACAAGCTCGCCCCTCCCGGCAGCCCCGAAGGCTCTCCGGAGGAACGGGAGTGGCTTACCGAGCAGGTCAACATCGTCCACCAGCTGCGCAACCTGCTCACCTACCCGTACATCCGCAGCAAACTCGGAACAGGAGAACTGAAAATCTTCGGCTGGTACTACATGATCGAAACCGGCGAAATTTTCAACTACAACCCCGACACCAAGACCTTCGACCCGGTTTCGTAGCCCAGCCAACCAGAGCATAACACCCCAAAAGCCGCCCCTTCGGGCGGCTTTTCAATTGCATACCATCGCCATTCATCCGAACCGCTTAAACAGGGTGCAGACACGGTAGAAAAAGAAAAGGCCCGGGTGAAACCACCCGGGCCGATTGCATGCGAATCACTAACTAGGAGGCAGTGATTTAGAATCTATAGCCAACGCCCAGGTTGCCGCGGTAGTACTCGCCGCTCTGGTCGCCGTAGACATATTCCTCGTTGTCGACAAACTCAGCGTACTCACCCTCGACCGTCATATAAAGCGCCGGGGTGATGCTGTAGCTGCCACCGATGACCACGTTGTACTGTTCGTAGTCGAGATCCGAATAGGTCTCGACGCCGTCCATGGCGGTCACGTCGTAGAGGCTGGCCAGCACGGCACCACCGGGATCGGTGGTATCGAAGGTTGCGGGCCAGGACATAGAGAAGCTGTTCATGCCGCCCTCGGTCATGCTGTAGAGTGCAGAACCGAAGACTTTAAGCTTCTCGGTTACCTTGTAATCGGCATTCAGAGAAAGGGTGTGGGCCTTGGTGTCATACTCGACTTCTTCACAGGTCGCCCCAAACTGGGACGATACAATGACGCCACCTCAGCCATCGTAGAAGCCCTGACAGAAGGCTGTCTCGCTTCTCTGGTCAAAGTAGTTGTAGGCTGCGGTCAGGCTCAGGTTCTCCGAAGCACCGTACCAACCCGAGAGGGTCGGCACCATGGTGGTCTGCTCCCAAGTCGAAGACTCGAGGTCGTTCTCCTCCATGCGCATACGGAAGTTGAGGGTCGCCGCAAAACGTGCGCTCGGCGACCAGGTGGCATTGAATTTCGCTTCGTGTACCATCTCGGGCTGGTTCGAAAGGTCATCGGTACGGGCATCGTAATAAGAGGTCCCGTAGAGATCGCTATTCCCTGCCACGATGTAGCCGTAAACCCCGGTGGTACCGATCTGCTGCAGACGAGTATCAGTCACCGGCACATTGGCTGCTTCCGGGTTGTGGTAGGGGTTATCGATGTCCTGGAACTCGTAACCGAAACGGATCGCCAAATCCTTTACGGCACGGGTGTTCATCTTGGCCGTAAAGGTGTTGGTGGTCGTCTCGCCAAGCTCCTCGTTCTCACGATCGACCACGTCATAGCCATAACCAAGTCGCATGGTGGTCTTGGGGCTCAGACGCCAGATCATATCGAGGTCGCCCTCGAGCTCGTCGCGGGTCGCTTCCGCTTCCATCGCCGAGGTGTACTCGGTTGTTGCCGGGGTAGTGAAGGTGATACCGGCGGCAGGAGAACCCGGAGCGGTCAGGGGATAGAAGGTGACGTCGTAGTTGTCCCCCTCCACCTCGGTGGCACGCACCTTGGCGTTAATGCGGATATCGTCGGTCAGGCGGGTGGTTGCCTTGAGACCATAGGCGTCAAGCGTCGTGGTCAGCTTGTCGGTGTTGACGTCGAAGATACCCGGCTCAGCGGTCTTGCTGCTTTCGACCTCCGAGTTTATGTAGGAACCGATTACGCTGGTCCCCTTGGGCAGATCGAGGCGCGCCTTGACCAGGTGGGTCTGCTTCTCCGATTCGGGGGTGACATCGAAGGGCAGCTCGCCGTCGTTGTAGTCGTAGCTCATGCGGTTATCGAAGGTCGCGTTGTCGAACGTCTGTGCCGGCTTGATCACCGGATCGTAGACGTTGGTCGCCGAGTCGGCGTTATTGGTAAACTCGCGATCGGTGAGTTCGTAACGCAGGGTCAACAGGCCGAACTTACCGGTCAGGCCAGCCTTGATGTCACGGGTCTGCTCGTCGACCTCTTTCGAGCTGCCGGTGACATGACAACCGGAGCACTTGCTCATGCTGATCGCCTGCTCGATCCCCTCACGGGTCTCGTAGCGGTAGCCGACATCGAGGGTCACACCGGGAGCGAAGGGCAGCGCCACTTCCATGCCGGTCTCGAGCTCCTTACGCTCGATGGAGAAGGCCTTCTCCGGCTCGAGGTCCTCGCCGGCCAGAGTTGCGCCACCGGTCTGGATCACGTACTCGTCACCGTTACCGCTGCCATTGGCGAAGGCGGCCAGGACACTCGAAGCACCCGCGCCCCAGTAAGCGGCTCCCGTGGTCCCGAGGGTGTCGGTTGAGCCGTCGGGGTCGACCAGGATGAACGCCGGCACGCCGGTAGCCTGAGGCACCCCGGGAAGCTGCGCTGCCGTAGTCGAGCTGTTGAAGCCGCGGTCAATCGCCGCATCGAGGTAGTTGATCTGATCGTGATCGAGCTGGTGCTCGAGCGAACTGTAGTCGACGTCGAGACGCACAATCCGCCCCAGGTCAACCTGCAGCTCGGCACTTTGGTCGTCGACTCCACCACTCGTCGCTTCGAGTTCGACCGAGTTGGTTTCGGAATACGACTCGAGCTCGACATTGTTGCTCATGCTCAAACCGTCGTCCTTGTTTGCCTTCACATATTCATTGACTTTCGACCCGTCGTCCGTGATACCGACTGATGAAACTCCGACATCCAGACTGCCGGACGTTTCGTCCGCCAGTACCGGCATCGGCAGCATCAGCGCCACGGTCATCAGGCCGACCAGCCACTTGCACTTGCGTAGCATAGTCATCTCCTCCTTCATTCT
>PKUI01000197.1 GCA_002869605.1 Desulfuromonas sp.
GAGGTCGAAGGGGATACCGCTTTCGAGGGCGAAGACGTTGGTCGTGCCGAGAGGGATGAAGGCGAGCGGCATGTCGCTACCGGCCAGACCGTTGATGACCTCGTTGAGGGTGCCGTCGCCACCGGCGGCGACGATCCTTGTGAAGGGGCCGGAGCGCATTGTCGTCGCGTGTTGTTCGGCATCGCCCGCGGCGCGGGTCAGGTAGACTTCGACTTCGGCGCCGTGTTGCTGCAGGGCGCGGCGCACCGTTTCGATGCGCTGCGGGGCATGGTTTCCGGCGGTTGGGTTGGCGATTAAAAGTAGGCGCATAATTCAGGCCGCACGATAGAGGAGAGGCCTGCTGTCACGACAGCAGGCCTCTCCATGTTTGCAGGGATACGGATCGGCTGCGGTTTGCTACCAGCCGACGCTGACTTTGAGAGAGTAGACCGGCTGCTCGAGATACTCAATGTCGGCGGTGAGCCGCACTACGGCCATCGCCATTTGCACGCCGCCGAAGTAGCGGGTCATGGTGGTGTCGTAATCCTCGATGAGGTTGGTGGCGCTGATGATATTATTCTCGATTTTGCCGTCGACGGCGACCACGCCGATGCCGACATAGGGGGTGAGCATGGCGAAACCCTTGCTCAGAACGGCGTCAGCGGCATAGGTGGAGATGCTCAGGTCGTCGACCCCTTCGAGGCTGCTCCATGAACCGCGCAGTGCGAAGGCCGGGGTCGCAACGCTCCCTTCAAGCAGTGCCCACTGCAGTTCGGCGCCGATGATTTCAACATCGCTGTCGGGGACCTGGGCGTAGCTGGCTCCGACATCGATCCCGAAGGGGAGTCCCTTACGCACACGCAGGGTCGGTACGGCCAGGTAGTCCTGCCCCTCGAAGTCCGTGGTGCTGGCGTCCATGGCCAATGCCCAGAGGTCCGAGTCGATTTCGACCAGGCTGGCAGCGACGCCGACGTCAAACCCGGTGACCCCCTGTGGCTCGGCCGGGGCGAGGGCACGGTAGGCGGTCATGGTGCCGACTTCCTTGACCAGCGAGTTGAAGGTGTCCTGGGCAATGTTGAGGTCGAGGTCAAGGTCGTAGTCTCCAGACCAGGCCGGGACCGCGAGCAGCAGAATCGCAAGAGATAACAGCAGGTGTTTTTTCATGGGGGTGCTCCTTTACGTTCGCGTGATGGATAGTATCGTCAGCCTTACAAGCTGTATGCCATTTTCGTTCAGGCCAGCGAAAGTTTAGCAGATCCGACAGGTTATGGCCAGACTCTGCAGGGTAGCAGAGAAGCCAGTGTGGTGGGATTGCTACAGGTTAAGGGTCATGACGCCACGCTTGGGTCTGGCAACGGGCTGACGCGACGAAGCAGGTCGCCGGCCTGAATCGTCGACGGCACCTCGAAAACAACCCGTTGGTTCGGTTGAGCCACCTCGAGCGGTGCGCCGGATTCAGAGGCGAGCCCCGAGATCTGCAGTTGCTCGGTGCGCATGCCGGGGCCGATAATTTCCAGCGACTCTTCTGCAAAAAAGCGGTTGCGAACCGTGAGCAGCGCACGGCCCTGGGTGACGCTTTCAAGGCGGCCCAGGAAGTCGCTGCGCCTGATGTAGCGCGAATCTCCGGTATAGAGACCGGCGGGTTCCTCCCCCTGCAGTCCCTTGCCGTAGGGGCGATGGCTGACCATGTCGAGTTCCTTCAGCCAAAGCGAATCAACCTGCCAGTCTTGTGGTGTAGCCGCCAGGCGATCGAGGGCTTCACGGTAGACCCGCGTTACGCTGGCCACGTAATAGGGGCTTTTCATGCGCCCCTCGATTTTGAGGCTGTTGACGCCGGCGGCGACCAGGGCGGGGAGTTCCTCGAGCAGGCAGAGGTCGCGGCTGTTGAGCAGGTAGCTGCCGCGCGAGTCCTCTTCGATGGGAAAGTATTCTCCCGGGCGGCTCTCCTCCATCAGTGCGTACTTCCAGCGACAGGGGTGGGTGCAGGCGCCGCGGTTGGCGCTGCGGCCGGTGAGGGCCGCGGAAAGGAGACAGCGCCCCGACCAGGCGACGCACATGGCGCCGTGGACGAAGACTTCGAGCTCCACGCCGGTCGCCTTGCGGATGGCGGCGATCTCCTCAAGGCCCAGTTCGCGGGCAAGGTTGACCCGGGAGACGCCGTGAGCGGACCAGAAGTCGATAGACGCAGCATTGACGGTATTGGCCTGGGTCGACAGGTGCAGAGCGAGGCCGGGAGCTTCGTCTCGGATGGTCGCTATGGCGCCGGGGTCACTGACGATCAGTGCGTCGGGGGGGGCGTTGGCCAGTCTGCGCACCAGGGTTGCCAAGTCGTCAAGCTCGGCCTGACGAAAGAAGGCATTCAGGGTCAGATAAAGGCGTTTGCCGCGCGAACGGCAGAGTTGCAACGCCGACAGGTAGTCGTCCCAGCTGAGGTTGTCCGCCTGGGCGCGCAGACTGTAGTGTTGCAGTCCGGCATAGACGGCATCGGCGCCGTAATCGAGAGCGCAACGGAGTTTTTCAAGGTTTCCCGCCGGAGCGAGCAGTTCGGGGAGTCTCATTTGGCCTCGCAAGTTGTTTGACTGGTGGCAGATTATCATACCCGATGGTCACGAGTGAATCGCTTATAGCGGATACCTCGGTGGTGTTCAATCTTGACAGGTCGGCAAAAACCCTTTAATTTTTATAAAATTTTCGTATTTGTGCCCTCTGCGGGCCAAAGGATTGTCGATGCTTTTTGGTACTAAAAAATTATGGTTTGGATTTTGTCTGTTATTTTCGCTTGCGGGGCTGACAGGCTGCGCCGCTCCGAGTGCCGGAGGGTGTGGTGCGCTGGCGAATGTGGAGCTGGGCCGCCTGCGTGCTGAGCAGCAGCAGATGGCCGGGCAGCTGGAGACCCTCAACGAGGATCTGACTCTGGTCAAGAGCCAGCTTGCCGGACAGGAAGTGTTGATCGCCGATCTACAGCAGGAAGTGATCGCGTTGTCGGAGGGGCGTCCCTCGCGCAGTGCGAAACCGGTTGAAGAGGAAGGCGGCGATGTCGGTAGCCTCTCGCCGACAGAGGTTTACCAGCGCTCATTTGCCGAGTATGCTTCGGGGCGTTATCGTCAGGCAACCAAGGGGTTTGAACAGTTCCTGCGGGCTTTTCCTGACAGCCGCTATGTGGGGAATGCCCAGTACTGGCTGGCCGAGTCGTTGTATGCCCAGCAGGAGTTTGGTAAGGCGATTACCGCCTTCGAGGCGGTTGTCAAGCGTTATGCGCAAGGGGGCAAGGCGCCCGAAGCGCTCTATAAGCTGGCTGTGATCCACCATCGCCTGCGCCAGCAGGACAAGGCGCAGGAATATGTTGACCGACTACAGAACCTCTATCCTGAGAGTTCTGCGGCAAAGAAAGCGTTGCAAGGGGAAGGTTTCTGATTCTCCTTACCATTGCCCAAGGGAGCCATTCGCGTATGAAACGAATGCTGGTGCTGTTACTGCTGTTATGTGTCCTGCCCTGCTTTACCTGGGCCGAGGAACCGGGGGAAACCGCTAATGTCGATGACGACGCCCGGATTTACGTGATCAAGAAGGGGGATACCCTGTGGGGGATTTCCCGACGTTTTATCAAGGATCCGGAGTATTGGCCGAACCTCTGGGCCAACAATCCCTTCGTGACCAACCCGCACCTGATTTACCCCGGCCAGAAGATCAAGTTTCACGACGGGCGGATCGAGATCGTTCCGACCCAAGGCGAAGAGCAGGTCGAGGAGGCCATCGAAGAGAGTGTCGAGGCGCCGGTCGAGGTCGAAGAGACCGTTGTCATGCCGGAGCCGGTCGATGAATTCATCATCCGCGTGAGCGGCGGCGAAGGGTTCATTGCCAGCGACGAGCTCGAGACGGTCGGCATGCTGGCGGACACCGTGGACAATCGTTACATGATGGTGGCCGGCGACACGGTTTTTGTTACCTTTGACGATCTTGCCGCGGTGCGACCCGGTGATCGCTTTACAGTTGTTCGCGCGACCGCTAAGGTTTTTCATCCGCACACCGATCGCTACCTCGGAGAGCGGATAAGCGAACTCGGGACCATCGAGGTACAGCAGGTGCACAGTGACGTGGCCACGGCAGAGATTATCGGCAGCAAGTTCGAAATCCTGCGTGGCGACAAGTTGATCATGGCATCCCCGCAGCGCATTGAAATTGCCCTGAAAAAGGCTTCTGCGCCCCTCGAGGGGGTGTTGGTCGAAGGGCGTAAGAACAAGATGGCACTGTCGGAGTTGGACTTCGTCTTCGTGGACCTCGGTAGCGAAGACGGTCTTGAGAACGGTAATATGCTCAATATTGTCCGCGCGCGGCAGGTCACGGAGTTGGCCGAAGCCCGGCACCTCGATCTTCCGGGACGCCTCATGGGCGCGGCGATCGTTGTCGATGTCAAGCCGACCACGGCAACGGCATTGATCCTCAAGTCCGTCGATGCCATCGAGCGCGGCGACAGGGTGATTGCTCAGTCCAACTAAGCGCTTCAGAGGAGGCAGGGCCTGATCGGAACACAGGGGGGTGGACAGCAGTTCACCCCCCTGTTTCGTTTGCGATGCTTTCATGGAGGGGAGTATGGATTCATGGCAGTGGTTACGTTTCCACCTGGTGCCTGGCCTGGGGAGCCGCAAGCTGGAGCGTCTCCATGCCGCTTTTGGTTCTCTTGAGGCGTTGTGTGCCGAGACGCCGCGGATGTTGGCCGCACGCAGCGGCGTTGAGCGGGGGATTCTCGAGCGTCTACAACCAGCCGATGGTGAGTGGCTGAAAACGCGCGACCGTCTGGTGGCGCAGGGGGTGGCGCTGGTCTCGTGTTGGGACGAAAACTATCCAGCGTTGCTGAAGCAGATTCATGACCCACCGGCACTGCTCTACGTGCGCGGGGAACTCCCCCGTGGCAGTCTGCTGGCGGTGGTCGGAGCCCGTAAGGCGACCGATGCCGGGCGGGCCTGGACGGAAAAACTCTGTGCTGAGCTGGCGCGCTCAGGGATCGGCATTGTCAGCGGGTTGGCACGCGGCATCGATACCGCCGCTCATCGCGGGACGTTGCAGGGGGAGGGGCTGACCTGGGCGGTTCTCGGCAGCGGCATCGATTGTCTCTATCCGCCTGAGAATGCAAAGCTGGCGACCGAAATTGAAGGCAGCGGAGGGATCCTGTCCGAATATCCTCCCGGAACACCGCCCCTGCCGGGTCATTTCCCGGGGCGTAACCGGATCATCAGCGGCTTGGCGCGCGGGGTGCTGGTGACCGAAGCCGCTGAAAACAGCGGCTCCCTGATCACGGCCGATTTTGCGCTTGAACAGGGACGGGAAGTTTTTGCCGTGCCGGGGCCGGTTTACCATCCCCATGGCGCAGGTCCTAATCGACTCATCAAGCAGGGGGCTCAGCCGGTGACCGCCGCCGAGGATATCCTGACCTGCTTCGGGGCCTTGCCGGTCGTCGCGACGTGCCCGCATGCCCTTCCGGAATTGAACGAACGTGAACGCTTGGTTTGGGAAAGTCTCGGTGCGGAGCCGCTTGCCAGCGAGGAAATCGCCATGAAGTGCGGCTTGACACCCCAGGAGCTTTCCGATATTTTACTGCACTTGGAATTGTCGGGAGGGGTGCAGCAATACCCCGGAATGCGCTTTTCTAGAAGGCTAACATCCTGATAAGACAGGGATATTATGACTGTTCCACTGAGCGAGAGAATCCTCGCAATCGTTAACCTGATCGTGCAGAAGCTCATGGGTGAGCACGTCTGGGAAGGCGAAACGGAGATCGTAGAAAGTCTGCTGGCGAGCGGCTACGAACCTGAAGAGATCGATGCCGCCTTCGACTGGATGGCACATCTTTCGCCGCAAGCGCGCGAGAATAAGGCCTGCGGTCTGGCCGAACCGATGCCCCAGCGGGTTTTTACCGCCGAAGAGATACGCGTGCTCGGTGCCGAGGTGCTCGGCTTCCTGACCCGGCTACGGACCCTCGGCCTGGTCGACGAGGAGACCCACGAGGAGATCGTCGAGCGTGCCCTGCAGGTTTCCGATGACGGACTGACGCTCAAGGAGATGCGCATTATTGCAGCCTTGACCGTCCTCTCCCGTTGCCAGGTTGAGTGGCAGAGGGAGATGTCTTTCATTCTTGAAGAGGACTGGTCACATATCTACAACTAACATACGAAACCTTCGTGCGAGGCTGCGGATTCCCTGCAGCCTTTTTGCATTAGGATTTCATCGCGGATAGGTCTATGTCACAAACTCTAGTCATTGTCGAATCACCGGCCAAAGCCAAGACCATCGAGAAATTTCTCGGCAAGGGGCACAAGGTGCTCGCTTCGTACGGTCATGTGCGTGCCCTGCCGAGCAAGCAGGGGTCGGTCGATGTCGAAAGCGACTTTTTGCCTAAATACCAGGTTCTTCCAGAGAGCAAAAAGCATCTCGATGCGCTTAAAAAAGAGGTCAAGAAGAGCGACCGCCTAATCCTCGCCACTGACCTCGACCGAGAAGGAGAGGCGATCGCCTGGCACCTGCTCGAGGCCCTCGGTATCGACGAGGAAGGGAGCAAGCCCGAAGTCAGCCGGGTGGTGTTTCACGAGATCACCAAGGGCGCTATCCAGAAGGCGATGGCCGAGCCGCGCCACATCTCGCGTGAGCTGGTCGATGCCCAGCAGACCCGCTCGATTCTCGATTACCTGGTCGGCTTTAACCTCTCGCCGTTTCTGTGGAAAAAGATCCGTTACGGCCTCTCCGCCGGCCGCGTGCAGTCGGTGGCGCTGCGCCTGATCTGTGAACGCGAAAAGGAAATCAACGCCTTCGACAGCCAGGAATACTGGAGCATCGAGGCACAACTCAACAATGCCGCCGACAAGGGTTTCACTGCGCGTCTTACCAAGGTCGATGGCAAGAGTCTCGACAAGCTGGCGATTGCCGATGAAGGGCAGGCCAACGCCCTGGTCGCGGAGCTCGAGGGGGCCGACTACAAGGTCGCATCCCTGACCAAGAGCGAAAAGAAGCGCAACCCCTCTCCGCCGTTCATTACCAGTACCCTGCAGCAGGAGGCGAGCCGCAAGCTCGGTTTCAGCGCACGCAAGACCATGAGCACCGCACAGAAGCTCTACGAAGGGGTCGATGTCGGTGAAGGTTCGGTCGGTCTGATTACCTACATGCGTACCGACTCGGTGGTGCTCTCAAAGGAGGCGACCGACGAGGCACGCCAGGTGATTACCGAGCGGTACGGCGCCGAGTTCGCGCTGGAGAAGCCGCGTGTGTTCAAGAGCAAGTCGAAGAACGCCCAAGAGGCGCACGAGGCGATCCGCCCGACCTCGATCGCCAACACCCCGGAAAAACTGAAAAGTTTTCTGAGCCCCGAGCAGTTCAAGCTCTACAGCCTGATCTGGACCCGCACCGTGGCGTCGCAGATGGCCTCGGCGATTCTCGATGCCACCAGCATCGATATCGCTGCCGGCAAACGCTTCATGCTGCGCGCCAGCGGACAGGTGGTTCGTTTCCCCGGCTTCATGATGGTCTACATCGAGGGGACCGACGAGTCACCCGATGACGAAAAACAGGAGGGGTTGTTGCCGGCCATGGACGAGGGTGAGCAACTCAAACTTTCCGAGCTTCTCCCCGAGCAGCATTTCACCCAGCCGCCGCCCCGTTTTAGCGAGGCGCGTCTGGTCAAGACCCTCGAGGAATACGGCATCGGGCGTCCTTCGACCTATGCCTCGATCATCAACACCCTGGTGACCCGCAAGTATGTGCGCCTCGAGAAGAAGGCCTTTTATCCCGAGGACGTCGGCATGGTGGTCAGCGACATGCTCACCGAGCATTTCACCGAGTACGTTGACTACGATTTTACCGCCGGCCTCGAAGAGACCCTTGATGCGATCTCGCGCGGAGAGAAGCGCTGGAAGGATGAACTGCAGAGTTTCTGGAAGCCGTTCAAGTCGCTGATCGACAAGAACAGCGAAACGGTGCAGAAGCCGGCAGGGGAAGAGATCGGCCGCGACTGTCCCGATTGCGGCAAAGCGTTGGTCAAAAAGCTCGGTCGCTCCGGTTTCTTCATCGCCTGCAGCGGCTTCCCCGATTGTCGGCACACCGAGCCGCTCTCCGGCGAGGAACAGCCCGAACCGGAGATGTCGGAAGAGAAGTGCGACAAGTGCGGTGCGCAGATGCTGATCAAGATGGGACGCTACGGCAAGTTCCTCGCCTGCAGCGCCTACCCGGACTGCAAGAACATTCAGCCGCTCAACAAGCCGAAGGATCTTGGCATCACCTGCCCGACCTGCCAGGAGGGGGAACTGCAGGAAAAGAAAAGTCGCTACGGCAAGATCTTCTACTCCTGCAACCGCTACCCCAAGTGCAAGTACGCACTGTGGGATCCACCCAAGCAGGAGCCGTGCCCCAAGTGCAGCTGGCCGCTGACGGTGATCAAGACCACTAAGCGTTTCGGTACGGTGCAGAAGTGCCCCCAGGAGGAGTGCGACTTCGAGAACGTGCTGGTGCCGCCGGAAAAGAAAGCGCCGGCGAAAAAGGCGACCAAGAAGAAGCCGGCAAGCAAGAAGGCCCCGGCCAAGAAGAAGTGAGCCAGGTGTTAAAGATAGCCTCAGTTTATCCACGGCCGGACGTTTGTCCGGCCGTCTCTGTTTAGGAGCGGACGTGACCCAGGAAAGAGTTCAACTGACCATTATCGGCGCCGGACTGGCCGGCTGCGAGGCCGCCTGGCAGGCGGCCCGCGAAGGGGCCGAGGTGACACTGTACGAGATGAAGCCAGGGCAATTCAGCGAGGCTCACCACTCGTCGCTGCTGGCCGAGCTGGTCTGTTCCAACAGTCTACGCGGTGCCGACCTGAGTAACGCCGTCGGCCTGCTCAAAGAGGA
>PKUI01000182.1 GCA_002869605.1 Desulfuromonas sp.
GAAGAGTTGAGCGCAGCGAATGGCGAAGGACCGGCGGGAAGTGTTGCTGCGCAGGGAACCCGCCGCGTATCGGCGGGCAAGGAGCCCGGGCGCCCTTTTTTGCTTACTCTTTTGGGGCGTTACAAAAGAGTAAGGCGGCGTGTGGGGCCGTGACCCCGCGATTATAAATTACAAAGTCGCTGATGGGCGATCGGGGTGATTTTGAACTTAGCCCCTGGGCTTGATTTTTCAAACGGTTCCCCCGCATGGGATCGCTACCAAGGAGTCATCTATGAACTGGAATTTCCGTATTGTCTTTTTGGGTCTGGTGCTGGCTATCCTGTTGGTTTTGAGCGGTTGCAGCAGCCCCGAGGAGAAGGCTGCCAAGGCGCAGCTCGAGCAGGCGCTGGCCCTCGAACAACAGTCCGATCTGCCGGCAGCCCGTGAGCTGCTCGGTAAACTGGCAAAAAAGTACCCGCAGACCAAGGCGGCCGCAGATGCGCTCGTCGCAGAGCAGCGGATCGTCAAGCAGATGACCACGATCTGGGGCGAACTCGACGAGACTCTCGAGAGCATGGTGCTGGTGATTGCCGGGTACCAGTCGATGTCCGGCATGCCGCTGACCCGGATCGAAGAGCTTGACGGTGGTGACTACATGTTCGACAGCAGCTACCTGGCCGAGGCGATCCCCGCCGGGGTGGAGGCTTTCGTGCGGCTCGACGGGCAGAGCGGCTTCCAGTTATGGGTCTATCGTGCGAGCACGCACATGGGCATGACCCGCGACCACCTCATGCGTCACGGCAAGCCGGTCTCCAGCGAGGCGGTGATCGCTAAGCTGCGCAGCGACTACACCGCGCAACAGGTTGCAGCGCGGCTCACCGAGCTGAAGCCTCTGGTCAGCGCCCAAAAGTAATGGCTGCCGATTCGCCCGCCAAGCATGGCGGCAACATCCTTGCCCTGGCCCGCACGCATGACCTGCCGCTAGAAGCGCTGCACGATTTTTCGGCGAGTATCAACCCGCTCGGGATGCCCGCCGGGGTCGCGACGGCCATGCAGGCGGCGCTCGACGAAGCGGGTCACTACCCCGAGCAGCATGGCGAGCGGCTGGTTGAGGCGCTGGCTGCTCGCTACGGCCTGGCTCCTGAAAGCCTGCTCGCCGGACATGGCTCCACCGAGCTGATTTACCTGCTGCCGCGGGTTCTGCGGCCGCGCAGTGCGACCATCGTCACGCCGGCCTTCGGCGAGTACGCACGTGCCCTGACCCAGGCCGGGATCCCCTTCACGCACTACCCTCTCGACCCCGAAAACGGTTTCGTCCTCGACCCCGAGGCGCTGGTCGCTCGCCTCGAACCTTCCTGCGAGCTGGTGATCCTCGCCAACCCGGGCAACCCGAGCGGGGGGCCTCTCGACCCGGCGCTGCTCGCCGATCTTGCCGTGCGCCTCGCGGGGCGTGCCACGCTGCTAGTCGACGAGGCGTTCGTCGATTTCTGTCCCGCCGCATCGCTGCTCGATACGCGCCATGAACACGACAACCTCTACCTGCTCCGCTCGCTGACCAAGTTCTACGCCATTCCAGGGCTACGCGCCGGTTACCTCGCCGGACCGCCCGACGGAGTCGCCGCCCTGCGTAATGCGCAGGAGCCGTGGAGCCTCAGCGCTCCGGCCCTGCACGCAGCCCTTGCCTGCCTCGACGATACCGCCTATCGCCGCGCCACCCTGCGTACGCTGCCGCGCCTGCGGCGCCAGCTTGCGGCTGGACTTACGCGGCTCGGTCTCGAAGTCTTCGACTCGGCAGCCAACTACCTGCTTTGCCGCCTCCCCATCGACTGTAGTGCGGCGACCCTGGCGACGCTGCTGCAGCTGCGCGGGATCCTGGTCCGTTCCTGCGAGGATTTCACCCCGCTCGATGAGCGCTACCTGCGCGTCGCGGTGCGCGACAGCGACGAGAACCGCCTGTTGCTGCGGAGCCTCGGTGCGCTGCTCCCGGAGTCGGCCACGGATGCCTGAAACAATCCTTCCCTGGGAACCGGGCAGCTTTCCGCTGATGCTGGCGCCGATGCAGGGGCTCACTAACCGTGCCATGCGTCGTGCCTATATCGAGACAGTGCACCCCGAGACGGTGTTCACCGAGTTCGTGCGGGTCAGCGCGGTCTCCCGCAAGCGCATCGCCAAGAGCGACCGTGTCGAGGCCGCGGCGACCTTCGGCGGTGTGCCGCTGGTGGTGCAGTTGATCGGCCACGGCGTCAAGCCGCTCGCCCATGCCGCGCAGGAGGTGGTCGGCGAGGGAGCACAGCACCTTAATCTCAACCTCGGCTGTCCCTACGGGCGTCACACCACCGGGCGCACCGGCGGCGAGATGCTGCGCTCCCCCGAGCTGCTGCCGGAGCTGCTCGCCGCGCTGCGCGAGGTGGTGCCCGGCTCACTGTCGATCAAGCTGCGCGCCGGTTACGATGATCTGCGTCAAGTTTTCAGTCTGCTGCCGCTGTTCGAGGCGAGCGGGGTCGACTTTTTGATCCTGCATCCGCGCACCGTGGTGCAGAAGTACACTGGTCACGCCGACCATACGGTCACCGCCGAGGTCGCTGCGGCCACCCGCCTGCCGCTGATTGCCAACGGCGACATCAACAGCGCCGCCATCGGGTGGCAGATCAGGAAGGAGTGCGGCGTCGCCGGGCTGATGCTCGGGCGCGGCGCCATCGCAGACCCGCTGCTGTTCGAACGGCTGCGCGGCAACGCCCCGGCCGAGGTGGTGCCCGAGCAGGCTCTGCCGGGTCTGGCGCGGTTGCTGCTCAAGGTGTTGCCCGAATACCGTGCCACCTTCTACGGCGATGTGCAGGTGCTGCACAAGCTCAAAGGGGTGTTCGCGGCCATTGAGGCCGAGGAACTGCAGCCGTTGCTGCGGCGCCTGAAAAAGATCAAGCAGCTCGATACGTTCTGCGACGAGTTGCGCCAGCTGGCCGGCGATTGCCCTGACGGCACGCTTGAGGCATAATGCCGGGCAACGTTTCCACGAGGTAACCTGCACCATGCTCAAAGCCAAGACCTACGGACCGCTGAATACCCTCGGCGATTTTCTCGCCTTTCTCGCCTTCTGGCTGTTGATGTGGGCGTTTCGCCTGTTGCCGCGGCGTCTGGCGCTCGGCATCGGCGCGTCCCTCGGCGGGCTCGCCCGTTTCAGCCGACGTGAGGCGGGGAGGGTGCACGAAAACCTCGGCAAAGCCTTCCCCGACTGGACGCCGCAGCAAGTCGAGACGACCGGACGGAGGGTGTTCGCGCACCTCGGGATGGTCGGCGCCGAAGTGCTGCGTCTCAGTGGTTGGCGCGGCAAAAAGGAACTCGAACGTTTTACCGTCGAAGGGCTGGAACATCTGCAGGCGGCCGAAGCCCAGGGCAAAGGGGTGCTGTTGATGTCGGCACACATCGGCTTCTGGGAGTCGATCGCCCTGATTCTGCCGAGCCTCGGCTTTACCCATCTCGCCGGAGTGGCCAAGACCATCCGCAACGCCTTTATCACCCGCTACATGGCCAGGCAACGCCTCAAGCACGGCGGTATGCTCATCGACGCCCACCGCGGCGCCTCCAAGATCGTGCGCGCCCTAGCCGACAAGCGGGTGCTGGTGATCCTGATGGACCAGCGCACCAACGTCAACGAAGGGGTGATGGTCCCGTTCTTCGGACGGGAGGCCTCGACCACCCCGGTGGTGGCCAAGATCGCCGCCAGGCAGGGGGTGCCGGTGGTTCCCTGCTTTGTGTATCGCAACCCCGACCTCACCTACCGCATGGTCTTCGAGCCGGCCCTTGAACTCGACAGCAGCAAAAGCGAGGCGGCGCTGGTGCACAACACCGCGCTGATGACTGCGCGCATCGAGGCAGCGATCCGCCAGGATCCCGGGCAGTGGTGTTGGAATTACCGGCGTTGGACCATGAAGGCCCGCCCTCCCGAGGAGATCGCCGCGCAGCGGGAACATTTCGGCAGCGCCAACCCCTTCGACTGAGACTTATAGTTCCCTCAGCCTGTTACTTGAATGCCCTTCTCGATACCGAGAGGGGCTTTTTGTTTTGCCGGAGATGTGGGGTGGGATTTTATGATAGGCGACTGAGATACTACTGCATATAATGATGCTGTTGATATTTTGTGTAGATCCATCGCGCGTCGGTGGCGCCAACAGGATGCGGGAGGTGGTCCTCAGCGATAAGGAGCTGTGCATCAGGGGAAACCTGTTTTCAATGATCGACTAGACGTATGAATGAAGGGGAGGGGGAAATGACCGAAGAGACCCATAAGAGACCCGAGACCTACAGTAGCCTGGTGCTGCGCCGTCGCCTGTTCTGGCTGACGCTGATCATTTACCTGCCGCTAATGCTGCTTTCGCAGAAGTACTTTCCGGGCAAGAATGGTTTGATCGTCTCTTTTTGTGTATGGGTGGGGTTGCTGATCGTGACCGCCCTGTTTCTGGCACTTGGGCGCTGCCCGGCGTGTGGTCAGACCTACCACATGAACGGCATGACTTTCCTGCCGGTACGGCGTTGCCTGCACTGCGGGGCACACTTGAAGGAGCTGGCATCAAAAGCGCAGTAACAGGTTGACAGAAGATCGTGAATGAGTGAGGTTCAGGAGGTGCCGTGCGCACCGCATTCCTGAACCTCTCGTCGTTTCAGGTGGTTCACGGCCCGTGGTATGAATCTGGAGCGTTCTTTGTTGCAATGGTTTGGAAAACTGATTCTCAAGCTGTGTGGCTGGCAGGTGATCAACCGCCTGCCGCCATGTGAGCGCTACGTGCTGGTCGGGGCGCCGCACACCAGCAACTGGGATTTTCCCTTCGCGTTGCTGGCGATGTGGGCCACCGGGTTGCGTTTCAGTTGGGTCGGCAAGCATACCCTGTTCAGGGGGCCGGCCGGTCCGCTGATGCGGGCACTCGACGGCATCCCGGTCGATCGCAGTAGCGGTGGCGGGCTGATGCGCTACGTGCTGAGACTGTTCAAGGAGCGATCGAAGCTGGTGCTGGCACTGGCCCCTGAGGGGACGCGTAGCTACACCGAAGCCTGGAAACCGGGCTTCTACCAGATTGCGCTGGAGGCTAAGGTGCCGATCGCTCTCGGCTACATTGATTACCCGCGCAGGAGCCTCGGTTTCGAGCAGCTGTTTGAACCGAGCGGCGACATCGAGGCCGATTTTGCCATGATGCGGGAGTATTATCGCGACAAGGTTGGGCGGCATCCCGAGAATCAGGGGCCGGTGCGGGTTAAACGTTCTTTGTAACGGGATAAACTGCGGAATATTATCCCTGTTCGAAGCAACGGCAACATCGCCGGGGGCGCCCGGCAGCGCCATACTTTTCTTGCTTGCCCAAGAAAAGTATGCAAAAGAAGGCACCCCGAACTTCGTCACCCGACGATCGGGTGACCTCGCTGTCCGGAAATTTTAATCCAGCCGGCTCGCGTGTTCGCCAGACGCAAGATTAAAATCCCGACACTCGGTGACTGCGCACAGGGCCCCGTAAGGGCCATGAAACAGTCAATGGCTTACCCCTCCCGTGTGACGCAGCCGGAGCAGCTACGCTTCACGCCGAAACAGGCCGTAGAGTTGAGCGTAGCGAATGGCGAAGGCCCGGCGGGAACCGTGGCTGCGGAGGGAACCCGTGATATTTTGTGGGCAAGGAGGCCGGGCGCGTTTCTTTGCCTACTTTCTTTACGCGTCTAAAGAAAGTAAGACGCATGTCGGGCGTCCCCGGCGAAGTTGATTTTAAGTTCTTCAGCAGTGAATAAGCAGGAGGCGGTATGTCTGACAATCTAAAAGGCTCATGCCTGTGCGGTACAATCAAATACCAGCTGACCGAACGGCCCCGCTCGGTGGCCAATTGCCACTGCAATACCTGTAAAAAATTGACCAGCGGCGCGTTCCAGACCGTGGCCCTGGTGCGCGAACAGGGGTTCGAGCTGATCGAGGGACAGGACAACCTGAGTACTTTCGAGATCTCCGGACGTGCTCGCAAGCACTTCTGCCGCACCTGCGGCACACCAATTTATAACCTTAACAAGAACTTCCCAGGATGGGTGCTGGTGCCGATTGGTCCCTTCGATAACCCGGCTGCATTGTCCCCGACGCTCAACGTCTACTGCGAGAGCATGTTGGAGTGGGTTAGGCAGATCGGTGAACTAAAGAGCTTCGATCAGGGTGCTTCGTAAACCAACGAGGGGGAAAGAGTGAGTGAATCCATGACAGGACAGCTCGAAAACCGCATTCTTGCAGTTGGCGCGAGCCCGCGTAAAGGTGGCAACAGCGACCTGCTGCTGGAATCCTTCGCGGCCGGCGCGGCAGGTGCCGGAGTCGATACCGAGATCGTGCAACTGCGCGATCTGAAATTTTCCCCCTGCATCGGTTGCGAACAGTGCCGCACCACCAAAAGCTGTACCCGCTTCGACGACGACATGAGTCCGCTCTACCCGAAGTTGGCTGCGGCGCGCGGTCTGATCCTGATCTCTCCGGTACATAACTACAACCTCACCGCCTGGATGAAGGCGTTTATCGACCGGCTCTACTGCTTCTACGCTTTTGCAGAGCCGCGGCCCGGGCCATGGGGCAGCCGTCTCGCCGGCCAGGGACGCCAGGCGTTGGTGGCGGCGGTGTGTGAACAGCTTGAGCGGAAGGATATGGGCTTTACCCTCGAAGCGCTGCAGATGCCACTCGAGGCGCTCGGCTACCGGGTGTTGGAACCTTTTCCGGTGCTCGGGCTGTTCGGGCGTGGTGAGGTGGCGAAGGAGAAGCTGGTGCTTGCAGCGGCCGAGGCAGCCGGTGAGCAGCTGGCTCGCGAGCTGTCGAGGCCCGCGAGTTAACACCCGGGAGACGAAGCATGTATGAGCACGAAAAGATCAACTACGTCGAGTTCCCATCACGCGACCTACAAGAGACCAAGCGCTTCTTCATCCGGGTGTTCGGCTGGGAATTCACCGATTTTGGAGCCGAGTACACATCTTTTTCCGGCGAGGGGCTCGACGGCGGTTTCTACCGCGCGCCGATGGCGTCCCGTACCGCTGAAGGGAGCGCGCTGATCATCTTTTATAGCCGCGACTTGGAGAACACCCTGCTCCGGATCGTGCAGGGGGGCGGGGGCATCGTTAAACCGATCTTTGACTTCCCGGGGGGACGGCGCTTTCATTTTACCGAGCCAAGCGGCAATGAATTTGCCGTCTGGTCGGATCAAGGCGAGCAACAAGGAGAACAGAACGTATGAGCATCTGGTTCAAACCGATCGACGTGGACAAACTCAACCAGCTGATGTGTCAGCACAACATGCTCGAACATCTCGAAATCGAGTTTATCGAGATCGGTGATGATTACATCAAGGGACGCATGCCGGTCGACTGGCGCACCCATCAGCCGGCCGGGATCCTGCACGGCGGTGCCTCGGTGGTGCTGGCTGAAACGGTCGGCAGCGTGGCCGCCAACCTCTGCACCGACATGGATAAATACGCCTGGGTCGGGCAGGAGATCAACGCTAACCACCTGCGTGGCAAGAGCGAGGGTTGGTTGGTCGGCACCGCCCGGCCGTTGCACCTTGGCAAGCGGAGCCAGGTCTGGGAGATCCAGATGGTGGACGAGAACGACAAGCTGATCTGCGTGTCGCGGATCACCATGGCGCGCATCGAGAAGCGTTAGACGGCCTGACCCGCTACGGCGCGATACAAGATGGTTGGTCCTTTTTCGGGAGGGAACACGATGGCCTATTTCCTTGAACTGAACCCGGTTGTGCAGGCGCTGCTTGCGACCCTTTTCACTTGGGGGCTTACGGCGGCAGGCGCCGCGCTGGTGTTTATGAAAAAAACCGTCCCCGCGAAGCTGCTCGACGGTATGCTCGGTTTCGCCGCCGGGGTGATGATCGCGGCGAGTTTCTGGTCGCTGCTGAATCCCGGCATCGAGATGGCTGAACAGATGGGCCAGACCCCGTGGCTGACGGCGCTGATCGGCTTTCTTAGCGGCGGTATCTTCATGCGCTTGACCGACAAGTTCCTGCCGCACCTACATCCCGGTTTGAGCATGGACAAGCGCGAGGGGGTTAAGACATCGTGGCAACGCAGCACGCTGCTGGTGCTGGCGATCACCCTGCACAACATTCCCGAAGGGTTGGCGGTCGGTGTCGCCTTCGGCGCGGTGGCTGCCGGACTCCCCTCGGCGACCATCGGCGGCGCGATCGCGTTGGCGATCGGGATTGGCATACAGAACTTCCCGGAGGGGACGGCGGTGTCGATGCCGCTGCGCCGCGAGGGAATGAGTCAGGGCAAGTGCTTTATGCTCGGCCAGGCCTCGGGGATGGTCGAGCCGGTGGCGGGGGTGGCCGGGGCACTGTTCGTGCTGCTGCTGCAGCCGGTGCTGCCGTACGCGCTCTGCTTCGCCGCCGGGGCGATGATCTTCGTGGTGGTCGAGGAACTGATTCCGGAGTCGCAGCGGGTGCATGCGCATATCGACCTGGTAACCATGGCGACGCTGGCCGGGTTCTCGGTGATGATGATGCTTGACGTTGCCCTCGGTTGAAAACGCAGACCTCTTGCTGAAGCGGACGGGAGGCTTCCCGTCCGCAGTTCAATCCCTTTGCTTGTTTCAGAGCAACGCTTTTCCTAACCAGTACAATCCCATGCCGACCAGCACCGTGCCGCCGAGTGACCGGCTGCGCGCGGCGAATAGCAGGGTCGGCAGCGTGACCCAGAGCTCGAGCCTGCCGAAGGCGAAGCTGCGCGCCGTGCCTTCGGCGAACAGCCCAGGCGCGACCAGCGCGCTGAGGATCGCTACCGGGATGAAACCGAGCCAGTCGATCACGCCCTGCGGTAGCCTGCGGTGCGCCAGCGCCACCAGCGGCA
>PKUI01000133.1 GCA_002869605.1 Desulfuromonas sp.
ACACCTGTTCCCATCCCGAACACAGAAGTTAAGCCCTACTGCGCCGATGATACTGCATGGGAAACTATGTGGGAAAGTAGGTCGCCGCCGGAATTTATTCAAAAGGCCCGTCTCTTGCGAGACGGGCCTTTTTTGTTTGTCCAATTCAAGTGTCGTGGGTTAGTTCTTCTCCAACTCAATCCCCAGCGACTTAATCTTGCGGTGCAGATTCGAGCGTTCCAGTTCGATGACTTCGGCCGTTCGTGAGACATTCCAGTCGTTTTCTCCCAGACGGGCCCGTAGATAGTCTTTCTCAAATAGCTCACGCGCCTCGCGGTAGGGGACCTGAAACATTTCGCTGCTTGTACAGGGTGACGACGTTCCCTCTGGGCGCCCCATAATCGGCGGTAAACGTTCGGGAGTGATGATTTCGCCCGGCACCATGATCACCAGGCGTTCAATGATATTTTTTAATTCGCGGACGTTCCCCGGCCAGTTGTAGTCCTGAAAGATGCTCATCGCTTCGGGTGAAAACTGTTTGGTCGCGCGCGCTTCCTGATGGCAGAAAAACTTGAGGAAGTGTCCTACCAGCAACGGAATATCCTCACGCCTGTCCCGCAGGGGAGGGACCACCAGCGGGAGTACGTTAAGCCTGTAAAACAGGTCTTCCCGGAAGCGACCTTCGCGTATCTCCTCTTCCAGGTCTTTGTTGGTGGCCGCAATGACCCGGACATCGACTTCAATGGTGCGACTGCCCCCCACGCGTTCGAATTTACGCTCCTGCAGGATTCGCAGCACCTTGGCCTGGGTCTTCAGGCTCATATCGCCGATTTCATCGAGGAACAGAGTCCCTTCATGGGCCATGTCGAACTTGCCACGACGTTGCGCTGTCGCTCCGGTAAATGAACCCTTCTCGTGTCCGAAAAGCTCGGACTCGATAAGCTCTTCAGGGATGGCGGCGCAGTTGACCTCGACAAACGGATTGTCGCGGCGCTGTGAATTCAGATGAATCGAACGGGCCACCAGTTCCTTGCCGGTTCCGTTTTCCCCGGTGATCAGCACCCACCCGGAGGTTGGGGCAGCCGTATCGATTTGCTCTTTGAGGGCCGCAATCGGAGTGCTGGTCCCGATCATTTCGTGGTCTTTGGCAATCTGTTGCTTGAGATTGCGGTTTTCTTCGACCAGTTGACCGATCTTCAGGGCATTCTGAACACAGAGCAGGACTTTTTCCAGGGAGAGCGGTTTCTCGATAAAATCATAAGCTCCCAGGCGCGTTGCACGCACCGCAGTATCGATTGTTGCGTGTCCGCTCATCATGATGACCAGTTGCTCGGGGCGTATCTCGCGGATACGGCGCAGGGTCTCAATGCCATCAATGCCGCTCATCCAGATGTCGAGCAGCACCAGATCGGGGGATTCATCTCGGCAGAGTTCTAGCCCCTCTTCACCACTGGTGGCACAAAGCGTGTGAAATCCTTCGTCGTGCAGAATGCCGGTGAGGCTTTCGCGAATACTTTCCTCGTCATCAACGATCAGAACATTTTTCATAGGTAACCTTGTGTTTAGTCCTGTTTGCCGCTTGTGGCCGGAGAGTCCTGAACGGGAAGCTCAACAACGAAACGTGTCCCGTGCGGGTGGTTGTCACGAATCCGGATGTAGCCGTTATGGTCGGATATAATCGTCGAGACGATCGTCAGGCCAAGTCCGGTACCGGTTTTTTTGGTTGAGAAGTAAGGTTCGAAGAGGCGTGGTTTGTCCTGTGCCGGGATGCCACAGCCGTTGTCACTGATGATGAGAGTGACAATTTTGAGAGTCGGGTTGAACTCTGTCGAGAGTTGAATGTGGCCTGTTTCTGGAGAGACTGCCGATACGGCATTCTCAAGCAGATTGATGACCACCCGTTTGATCTGTTCGCGGTCGAAGTTGAAAACAGGGACGTTTTCCCCTGCAATAAAGTCGAAGCCGATCGGACGGTGCCCCTCGGCATAAAGCACCAGCGTTTCGCTGACCAAGTCGTTGAGAAGGTTGGGAGCCGGGTGGCTGGCCGGTAGTCGTGCAAAATTGGAGAACTCGTTGACCATCTCCTTGAGTTCATCGACCTGTTGAATAATCATTTGCGTACAATCGTCAAATACTGTGTCGTCCTCCGAAAAGGTTTGCAGGTAGCGTCTGCGCAGACGCTGGGCTGAGAGCTGAATTGGCGTCAGCGGGTTTTTTATTTCGTGAGCGATACGTCGCGCTACCTCACGCCAGGCCGCCATGCGCTGTGCCTTGACAATCTGGGTCAGGTCGTCAAAGACCACAACCGTACCCATGAATTCGTGGTTTTCGTCGCGCAGGGTAGTGACATTGATCAACAGGGTGACCTTTTGTTCCTGAATTTCGATGGTAACCTGACGGCTTATAGAGTCCCGTTCGGAGCTGGTCAACTCGTTGAGAAAGTCGCGGATGATTGGCAAATGCCTGGAATCGACGACTTCACGGAAATTGCATCCGAGCATTATCGAACCGCTGATCTTGAGCAGTTTTTCTGCGGATTTATTGATGGTGGTGAGATGCCCGTCTCGATCCACAGAAATGACCCACGCGGTTACATTACGCAGGACGATTTCCATATAGCGCCGACGCTGATCGAGCTCCAGGTTGGATGATTGCAGTTCGCGGTTGGCGGCGGTTAGTTCTGCGCGACTACGGCGCAAATCCGCCGTCATGCGGTTGAACGCCGCTACCAGGGTGCCTACTTCGTCTTCGCTGCGTAGGTCGATCTCGACATCGAGGTCGCCGTCGGCAATCCTCTCGGTCGCCTGAGCGAGTTCCTGGATCGGGACCGTAATCCCACGTGCGAGGTGAAATCCAAACCAGGTAGCTAGGAAGATGATCACCAGGGCAATCAGAAGCAAAACGATGATATAGCCTTTTTGGATCTGGCTTTTGAAGGTCTTGGTGTTCTTGTACTGTGTGAAAGAGTCGGATATCTCCTTCATCTTGTTGACCAGCGAATAAGGGACGTAGTAGTTGACCACCACCACGCCGACCACGTCGTTGGGGTTCCAGTTGGAGTAGATCGGAACGAAGCCACGGATCAGGTCGGCGCGCCCGATCGGGGTGACGTGCGAGAAGCGTTTGCCGAGCAGTGATTCCTTGAGCAGCTCTGAACCAGGGTCCGTAAAGTCGGCAGCGGGAACCTGTGGATTTGATTCGCGTACCAGCTCTTCAAACGTCGAAGAAAAAATCTCGACCACACCCAGATTGTATTCCTGCTGTTTGCCCCGGATAACCTCTTGAAGCGAGCTGAGGTTGTTTTCGTTGAGCAGTTTCTCGTTCTTGATAATGGATGCAATCTGATCGGCGTAGTAAAGGGCGTTGGTGGCGGAGTTTTTATAGTAGGTTTTCGCCACCTCGAGAGATTCTTCGAGGGAGTTTTCGATCTGGGAGTTGAACCAGTTTTCAATCGTGTTGGTAATGAAGCCGGCCGAGACAAGAAACAGCAGCATGGTCGGTACCAGCGACAGGGCGACAAACGCAACGACCAGCTTGCTACGCAAGCGTGCTCCCGGGATCTTTCTCCTGCGTTCAAGAATCAGTTTGAAGAGGTTTCTGAAAACCAGGAACAGGAACAGGATGATCAACAGGATGTTGATATTGATAATGGCCAGCACCAGGATGCTGTTGACCACAGGGAGCTGTGAGGTGAGATCGTAGACCTGACTCTCGAATCGGGTCAATATCACCACTAGGATGATACTGCCGAGAATCAGGGCCCATTCGCGTCGGCGCTTACTGTTTTCTCGGCGATTCGACGTTGGCGGTGTCTGGTTATCTGGAGGTGGTTGTTCTGCCATCGTAGCTCCTTGGGACGTGCCCATGGATTCTAGGTCAAAACAGGGTTGGAAACAAGCGCTACCATGTCGGGACAAAAAAGGCAGCCTGGTAACAGGCTGCCTGGATGCTACTTAGCAGATAGGGACGTTACGCCTCGCTCGCAACCGGTTTGCTGACGAAGTTCGGAGCCCCATGACGCAGCGCTTCGGAGAGGTCTTCCTCGGTGAACTCGACAAGTTTCCAGCAGTCGGGCGAAGCAAGGATTTGCTCAACCATCTGGTGGTTGATGTCGTGTCCGGCCTTATAGGCCTTGATGTGACCGAGGATCGGGTAGCCGACCAGACTGAAGTCGCCGACGGCATCAAGAATCTTGTGGCGCACGAACTCATCGTTGTAGCGTAGCCCTTCCTCATTGAGGATGCGGTCTTTGCCGATAACCACAGCGTTATCCAGGGATCCACCACGGGCCAGACCGTTGGCCTTGAGATACTCGACCTCATGTTCGAAACCGAAGGTGCGGGCGCGGGCGATATCCTGACAGAAACTCTCCCAGGAGAGCTTGACGCTCCGGTTCTGCAGGGAAATACAGGGGTGGTCGAAGGCGATGTCGAAAGTGATGCGGAAAAAGCGCGACGGAACCACAGTGACGCGTTTCTCTCCGTCGACCAGGGTCATCGGCTTGCGAACAGCAAGGAACTTGCGTGTGCGATCAAGGGAGCGCAGTCCTGCTTCACGCAAGACCTTGATAAAGGGTTCTGCACTGCCGTCCATGATCGGTACTTCAGGACCATCGATGTCGACATGCAGGTTGTCAATGCCATACGAAGCGAGGCTGGCCATGAAGTGTTCGATGGTCGATACCGTCAAGTCCTGCTTACCGATGACCGTTGCCATGCGGGTGTCAACAACGTTGGCAGACACTGCGGGGATCGAAACACAGCGCTCACCTTCGGTGCGATGGAAGACAATGCCGGTTCCTGCTGCTGCAGGACGCAGGTGCATGGTGATGGTCTTCCCGGTGTGGAGCCCGATCCCGGAAATGGTGGCAGGTTTATCGATGGTGCATTGAAAAATCATGACGTAGCCTTCCTTGCGGAGTTCGTGCGTATTGACACGCGACCAAATGAAATGCAAAGCGCGTGCCATTAATTATATGCACCTAAGGCCTCGAAATGACATGTATTTGTTGTGAGTGTTGTTTTTTTGTGGTGGGTTGTGTTGCAGGTTTGCATGGGTGTTGTGGTGCGGATACCACACTACATACTACAGTCTTCCCGAACGCAGTATGGCAATGGCTAGCCAAAGACCGAGGAACGCGGCAAAAGAATAGCCGAGAATTCCCAGGGCCGGAAAGCCGAACAGTTGTGGGCCTTTGTCGGTTTGCATAATCAGCGAAGAACCAACGACCAAGGCGGAGATGATCAACGAGAAGGAGATGCGGTTGCTTGACTTGTCGAGGTCGGCGATCAGCCGTTCAAGTCCACGGTGTTCGAGGTCGATCTTGATCTTGTTGCGGTTAAGGCGGTTGAGGAACTCTTTGAGATCACGCGGTAGGCTGCGTGCCAGATTGCCGTAAGCGTTGGCCATAAGCCCAAGCTGTTTGGCCATGTTCGGTGGGCTCATCCGCTGGCGGATCAGGCGCTCCATGAAAGGGCGCAGGCTGCCGAACATGTTAAAGTCGGGGTCAAGCTGTCGGCCGATCCCTTCGATAGTGACCAGCGCCTTGGCCAGAAGCATCAAGTCGGCCGGGAAGCGGATCCGGTAGGTGTTGAGGATTTCAACAAAGTCACTCAGGAGCGAGCCGACACGAATTTCCTGAAGCGGCAGCTCGTAATAGTCGGCGAGGAATTCACCGAGGTCACGACGCAGTGCCCGCATGTTGCTTTCGTCGCTCAGTTCTCCGGAGTAGAGCAGCTGGGAGATAATCCGGTCGACGTCGCGCTCAAGGACCCCGAGGAGCAATTCGACGAGCTGGTTTTTGATTTCGTCATCGAGCCTGCCGACCATGCCGAAGTCGAGCAGGCAGATGCTGCCGTCATCATGGATGAAAAAGTTTCCCGGGTGGGGGTCGCCGTGGAATAGGCCGTACTCGAGGACCTGGCGGAGGAAGAAGTCCGCGCCCCGCCGGGCGATGTCTTTAAGGTCGAGGTCTTTTTCGCGCAACGCCTCGAGGTCGCTGACCTTGGTGCCATGCAGGTAGGCCATGGTCAGGGCCCGTTCTCCGCTCCATTCCCAGTACACAGTTGGGATGCGGATCCCGAGGTCGTCGGCAAAATTGGCCGCAAAGCGATCCGTGGTGTGTCCTTCGCGTGTAAAGTCCATCTCGCGGTGGATAGTGCGACGGAACTCCTTGACCAACTGGACCGGAGAATAATGTTCCATGCTCGGAATGTGCCGCTCGATCAGGATCGCCAGGCCGGTGAGGATGTCGATATCCGTTTCGACAACCCGTTCGATTCCCGGGCGGCGGACCTTGATAACGACCTCCTCGCCTTCTGCAAGAAGCGCCTTGTGAACCTGGGCTATTGACGCTGCGGCGAGCGGGGTTTCGTCGATCTCGGCGAAGACTTCGCTGATCGGCTGGCCGAATTCTCGTTCAAACTGCTGACTGATTTCTGCGAACGAGACTGCGGGGATCTTGTCCTGCAGCTTGCGGAATTCCTCGATGTATTCTCGCGGGATGATGTCGGGTCGTGTTGAAAGGAGTTGGCCGAGCTTGATAAAGGTGGGGCCGAGTTCCTCAATGGCAAGGCGCAGGCGCTCGGGCTGCGAGAGGCGCTCGATATCCCGTGGCGCGGTACCGAGGGTGACGATCCGCCTCCCCAGCTCGAGGTAGTAGTTGATGTTGAGTTGTTCAACGAAATGTCCGAACCCGTACTTGATCAGGATGCCGAGGATATCCCGATAGCGTTTCAGGGAGCGGATGTTCCGGTTGATGCGTAAAAATGTCAGCATGGAGCGGGCATCAGCCCTTTAGAGCTTTGAGCTCTTTTTCAAGCTTGTGGATTTTTTTTGTGAGGGCCTTGAGGTCTTCGTCAGTCGCAACACCGATACGGTCACATGCTTTGCGAACCTCTTCCTGGGCTAAGTCTTCGAGTTTTTTCTGGTTGTCCTTGGCCATGGATTGCAGCTTGTCGAGCAGTTCTCTCCCTTTTTCTTCGTTCAGGTCGAGACGCGACTTCAGATCGTCGACCAGTTCCTCGGTTTTTTGCTGGGTCAGCGATAGGGCTCCCATGCCGGCTAATAAGGTTTTTTCGAGTAGTTCAATCATCGCCACCTCCCTCTTATGAATTCAATGTCTTACATTAAAAAGATTAACACATAAGGAGCGTCTTGCCTACGGTTCGGGTGTTGTCCCTGCAAGAACATATGCTCATTGAAGCGAGTAGTAAGTGCTTCAGATTGCTGCACAAAGGGCGATGAAGCCGTTTTGCTTTCGATGAGGAAATCTACAGGCATCCATCGGGGCTTTCTCGCAGTGATGGTTCAGTTTCTCGATTTGGGATAGTAACGGTCCATTTCCGAGTAGATACAGCCGCAATATTGCTGGCGGTAGAGCCCCATAGCCTTTGAGGTGTCGATGCCTTCCCGCCAACCTTTGCGAAAATCCTCATAGTGAAAAAGGATACCGAACTTTTCGGCAAGCTGTTCCCCGCTGCGGCGGATGGTTTCGTGGTTCTGGTAGCGAGAGTAGAGCAGTGAAGAGGAAAAGGCGTCGAAGCCGTTTTCCGCAGCATGGCGGGCAGTGCTCTCCAGCCGGGAGTAATAGCAATAGTCGCAGCGGTTTTGCGGTTCGTGGGCGACGTGTTTTAGAAAAGGAACCAGTCCATATTCGTCGATATAGACCATTGGTAGCTGGGTCTGCTCGGCGTATTCACGCATGGTCTCGAGCCGCCGGGAATATTCCTGGTATGGGTGGATGTTAGGGTTGTGGAAATACCCGGTAACGTCGTGATTCGCTTCTCGTAATACTTTGACCGGGTAGATAGCGCAATTGCCGCAGCAGGTGTGCAAGAGAGTCTTCATAGGGGCACGTCCAAATAGTTGATCTTGTAAGTTTATGTCAGGAGCTGTTTGATGTCAAAAGTTGCGGGTGAGAGTTTCCCAGGGGGGCAGCTCCTGCTGTCCCCATACAGATTTGGCCAGAGAGCGTGCCTGCCCCGCCGATTCAAAGAGGCGGTTGCACTGGTCGAGGAGCTTTTCATGAAGTTGCTCCAGATCTTCGATATAGCGTTGGACGATATCAGTGAGGACAACTTCGTCCTGCGGAAGATGTACCTCGCTGAGGCCGACATGGGAGGCCAGCAACAGGGCATGGGCCATAAGGTCACTTTCGGCAACCAGTGAATGGCCATCGTCGGTGGAGAGTTCAACCTGATTGAAAAAGCGCCGCTGAAAATGAAGAGGCCCGGACAGCGAATAGGTTTTCAGCTCTGGGCGATAATGGTTGAACAGGTACTGCTCGGGGAAACGCGGGATACCGTCGATAAACACCGTGTCGATAAGCTGTTGTCTGTCGCTTTTAGAGAGACGCTTTGTGCGTCCGCTGCGGACCTTGCTTGCCTCAGTCAAAGGGGGCTGGATGGCAAACCACTGGGCCAGCTCGGCTTCGACCCGTTCATGGAGCTGTTTTCCCGTGAGGGAGTCAAACTCGTTCCCTCTCAGTAATTCCAGGAGCGCTATGGGAGGAAGTGGCAGCTGCTCGCTGTACGCAGGCATCGGGGAGGTCGCACGGTTTTTCCCTTCGACGATGCCGCTGCTGGCGAACAGCAGCTGGCCCCACGATGAGGCCCAGAAACGTTGCAGGCCGTCGTGTAGAGAGGTTGGCAGGGCTTCTGTCGGTAGATAATCAAGGTCCCCCTGTTTCAGCAGAGTCCAGATTGGTGTCGGTAGGTAAAGGGCTAAGGAGAGGGCCGTTGTGGGATGGTCTTGAAACCACAGTTGTTCAATCTGGCGCAGCTCATTGGGTAGTTGAAGAGTCACCACCGATTCTTCGGGTATGGCTTTGGTCAGGGTCAGGTTTATTGCTGCCTCGCCAAGTACGATGCGGGGCACATTGAATTCGCTCCAAAGTAGTTCCAAGAGGAACTGCCCAGCCTGACTGCGCGGCCAATCCCCGGGGGTGTCAAGCGTAATGGTTGCCTGATGACTGGCCAGACCGAGCAGATGTAGTAGTCCGAACATCCAGGGCGGGGTCTGGCGGGGAGGCCGGAAACGGCGGTTAGGCCAGGAGACCCGGAGGTGCACAAGGGGTTCCTCTACCGTTGCCTGTGGGGTGAATTGGTTTTCGTTCAGGTGGCCGCAGATGATATCAAAGGTTCCGTTACAGTTGTATGGAAGCCGGAACGGATTGGTTGCCATGTTGGTAGCGGGTGGCAGGTTGCAAAGCTCTCGCTGTAGAACCAGTCCGGGAAGACGCGCGGAACTCGCCAGCAGACTGCAGGTTCCGGGGTAATCGAAGTGCCGCGGGTTGCACAGCAGTGGATGCACCGCGTCCGTGATTTCGAGCGGGGAGGAAAGGCCGTCACCGGAGATATCGAGCAGGCACTCCAGGGTCGAGAGCATGCGCGGCCTGTCTTTATGCCAGCCAATTTGCGTAAGCCGTCGGAACAGGTGATGAAAGGCGACCTTTGCCGTTTCAGGTAGCGGCGCCGGGTCGAGACACTGGCAGCTCTCGCGCAGGTGGCGAGGGAGAGCTTCAGTGGCAATCTCCATGGCCCTGTCGAGCCGTTCGGCATGTACGGTCTCGGGGAGCAGGTCGTAACTGGCGAGGGCAAGAAGGTGGAACAGCGTGTGCCAGCAGCGGTTTTCACTCCGATCTTCCGGTAAGGGGAGTGATGCTTCCTCGCGATGTCTGCGCATTGATTCGAGGATGGCTGGCTGAGCATTTTCCATGGTCAGGAGACACAGGTTCACCAGGTGCCAGGCTGAAAGTTCTGACGGGGGGATGGCACCAGTGACGGACAACGGCTTGAGCTTGTCGAGTAATGTTCCTAGCACGTTGCGAAATCCCTGCGCAGAGGTGGTGTCTGTAACAGGCAGATTTTCTAAAGACTGAAAAGGGGGCAAGGCCTGCCGGATTTCGATCGCTCGCGTGTTCCACACCGCAAAGAAGGAGAGCCCCAGGCTTTGGGCCGTTTCGGCATATACCGTCAGATCGGTTTCGATGGCATTTTTTGGAAAAAACAACACCCCTCCAGCCATGCAGCTGGGGCGGTTGATCCATAGCACCAGGTCGGGGCGGACTTGCCCTGAAGAGGTGACGACCGGTGGGGAAACGGCCACTTTGCGAAAGGGGTAGCGGCCGTGTTCAAGCAGCTCTTTGACCCAGTTCGCGATCTGCCGAGTGAATTGTTCCAGAGAATCGTGGGGCATTGAATCAGGAGGCGCGCTTCTCGGATGAGATCAGCAGCTGGCGGAGTTTATCCAAATCTTCCTTGAGCTGCAGGTTCTCTTGCTTTAGCTTCTCGATTTCGCCTTTGTTCGTGTCGGCTTTCTTCTTGAGGCAGACTTTGAGAATCTGGGCTGCGGCTTTCGCTTGCGGCGTGTCGGGATATTGCTTGACCAGCTGCTTCAGCAGGTGCGTAGAATGTTTTTCCCCAAGAGCAACGATGCCTTCCTGCAGCAACTTGTCGGCGTCCTGAGATGTCTCCGGTTGTCGAGGTATGGTGGCACAGCTGCTGAGCAGGGTCAGCAGAAGAAGCACGGTTGCGAGTCTCAAGGTTACCTCCGGCGACGGTCAATCAGGTAATTACTACCTGGGAGATTTTTCAGATGTTCTTTCATCTTAGCGCATTCCTGGCTGATGTCCTGGTGAGTAGGATATTCGAGGTTTTCCGAGCAGATTACCGCGATAGAAATACTCATCAGTGGGTAACGTCGTTCATCGCCGAAACGGTCAACGCCATCGTAGTAGCTATTATCCAGGTCTTCCTGAGTGTAAATATCGGTCATCTTGTCAAAGCGGGCAATGATTTCCTTGGCCAGCCGTTCCGATTTCTCTGGAGTTGAGAGCAGCAGATAGTCGTCCCCGCCGATGTGTCCGACCAGGTCTTCCTGGTTGCCGAGTTCTTCAACAACTTCCTTGGCAAGCTTGCCAACCCGGGCGATCACCTCGCTCCCCATCTGGTATCCGTAACGATCGTTGAAGGCCTTGAAGTTATCGATATCGATGTAGATATGGGCAAATGGTTCGAGGCTGACGATGCGTCGCTCGAGTTCGTGCTCGATGGCCAGGTTGCCGGGGAGGTGGGTCAGCGGGTTGGCGTCAAGCAGACGTTTCTGAAGGTCGAGAAGCTTCTTGCCCATGGTCAGAAACTCGCTGGCGAGGTGGCCGAATTCGTCACGCCCGAAGGAACCAAGAGAAAAGTCAAAGCGCCCCTCGGAGGCCTGGCGAGCGGCAAGGGCCAGGCGCTGGATCGAGTGATTGATGCTGCGAACAACCCTGAAGGCAACAACGCCACCGATGGCAAGGCCTAAAATCAACAATACCAGAGTGGTGCGGTAGGCACGAATGCTCAGCTGGTTGAGGTCGAGGAGCGAGATATCGATTAGCTCCTGGCGGTTCTTGGATATCTCATCCAGCCCCTCGTAGAAGGTGGTGCGCAGTGGTGCAAGACGCTCGGAGAAAAATGCCCCCGCCTTACGGGTCTTTTGGGCGGTCAGCAGTGCAATAGCATTGTCCCGCTCTGCCAGCAGGGCTGTAGCGGGCTGCTTGAGCGCTGTGACTTCATCCAGTTCAAGTTTTAGAAGGGAGCTCCATAGCGTGTCGAATTCCTGATTGCGTTGCTTAAGGAGGACCAGCAGTTCGGCATCCTTGAGGATCAGGAACTGCTGCTCGAGACGTTCCTGGGCAAGTAGGTTCGTGCGCAGGTCTCGTACAAGGTTGAGAGCTTTAAAGTCGCGGTGAACGAGGTCCCCGGAAATGTTGACCTGCTGTTGGATGTGGATCAGGGCAAACAGAATCGCCGCCAGACTGAAGAGCGCTACAACCAGGAATCCGACAACGATTTTCTGGCCAACATTCAGTCGGCTGCAGAACCAGGAGGGTTTTGTTTCTGTCTGGTTCATGACGGCTCGTTTCCGAACAGTGGCCCCGCAACCTGGGGGCTATTTTTCTTGCGGTCGAAGTGGCGGTAGGCCAACTCGGTAGCGATGCGGCCGCGAGGTGTACGGGCCAGGTAGCCCTGTTGCAGCAGAAAGGGCTCAATCACGTCCTCGATGGTATCTTTTTCCTCACCGAGGGAGGCGGCCAGGGTGTCCAGCCCAACGGGGCCCCCGGCAAACTTGTCGAGGATGGTCAGCAGCAACAGGCGGTCCATGTAGTCGAAGCCACAGGGGTCGACTTCCAGGCGCTCAAGTGACTGGGAGGCGACTTGCTGGCTGACCCGTCCATCGGCGAGCACTTCAGCAAAGTCCCTGACCCGACGCAGCAGCCGGTTGGCGATGCGTGGCGTCCCCCGACTGCGCCCGGCGATCTCTTCGGCTCCGGCACCATCGATACGCATTTCGAGGATATCGGCACTCCGCTTTACGATCTGAGTCAGCTCGTCCTTGCTGTAAAACTCAAGGCGGCTGATGACGCCGAAACGGTCACGTAGTGGGGATGAGAGCAGGCCGGCACGGGTGGTTGCACCGACTAAAGTAAAGCGTGGAAGGTCGAGTTTGATCGTGCGTGCCGATGGTCCCTGGCCAATCATGATGTCAATCTGGTAGTCTTCCATGGCCGGGTAGAGGATCTCCTCGACCACCGGGGAGAGGCGGTGGATTTCGTCGATAAACAGGACGTCGCCCGGTTCGAGGTTGGTCAGTACTGCGGCCAGGTCACCGGCTTTTTCGATCACCGGTCCCGAGGTGCTCTTGATGTTGACGCCCATTTCGCTGGCGATGATGTTGGCCAGGGTGGTTTTGCCCAGACCTGGCGGGCCGTAAAAGAGCACATGGTCGAGGGCCTCCTGGCGACTGCGGGCGGCCTGGATAAAGATGCGCAGGTTCTCCTTGGCCTTGCTTTGACCGACATACTCTTCGAGCACACGGGGACGCAGGTTGACCTCAAAGGCGTCATCCTCGTGTGTCGGGGCCGGGTCGATCAGGCGTTCTTCCATGCGGATTCCGTATTTTTTGCTAGCGAACCAGCAGTTTTAAGGCACCCTTGAGGATCTCCTCAAGGGTGGCCTCGGGGGGTGTTTCAAGTGCCTCGAGTGCCTTGCGAGCCAGGTTCTCCTTGTAGCCGAGGTTGACCAGGGCCGAGAGAGCGTCATCGTGAGGCAAGTTTTTGGCGTTGCCGGCAGCTTCGGTCTGTGCGACATCACCTGTCTGAGCCGCTTCAACCTTGTCTTTAAGCTCCAGGATCAGACGTTCCGCGGTTTTCTTGCCGATTCCGGGCACGGCACCAAGGCGTTTTGTGTCAGCGTTTGCTAATGCTACCTGCAGATCACGTGCCGGGATGTTGGAGAGAATGTTGACGGCTAGTTTGGGGCCAACCCCGGATACAACGATGAGTAGCGAAAACATCAATTTCTCATCGAGTTCGAGAAAGCCATAGAGCTGCAGCGCGTCTTCTTTGACATGAGTGTGTACGTGCAGGGAAACTTCCCCGCTATCGGGCAGGGCATAAAATGTCGAGAGCGGAATAAACAGCCGATAGCCGACCCCTGCGGTGTCAATCACCACATGGTCCAGGGCTTTGTAGATAAGATCTCCGCGTAGGCGCGCAATCATCGTCGAGGTGTTTTCCCTGTTTTGAGGCGCTGGTTGAGGCCGGCGCTGTGAGCGTGGCAGATGGCAACTGCCAAGGCGTCCGAGGCATCCTCCTGGGCAATTTCTGGCAGATTGAGCAGGGCCTTAACCATCTGCTGGACCTGACCTTTGGCGGCACGTCCGTACCCGACCACGGAACTCTTGACCTGCATGGCCGTGTATTCGTGAACTTCCAGCCCGCCGTGGACCGCAGCGAGCATGGCCGCACCGCGAGCATGCCCGAGTTTGAGCGCCGAACTGACGTTGCGTGAGACGAAGATCTGCTCGATGGCCGCCGCTTCTGGTCGATAGGTATCGATCAGTTGCATGAGGCCAGAGTAGATCCCCTCCAGCCGGGAGGGGAAATTCTCACGTGTGCCGACCTGAATGGTACCGTTGTCAATATGAATCAGGCGGTTGCCCTGCTTTTCGATGATGCCATAGCCGGTGATGCGGCTACCGGGGTCGATGCCGAGAACTCTCATGGCGCTTTGCCGGCAACGTGCATCAAGTCTAGTCCATGATCAGTGCCATCTCCTCATCGGAGATGTCGAAGTTGGCGTAGACGTTCTGAACGTCGTCGTTGTCCTCGAGCTTGTCGATCATTTTCATCAACTGCTCAGCGCTCTTCCCTTCAACGGCAGTCGTGGTTTGAGGCAGCATGGTGATCTCGGCCGTTTCAAAGCTCATCTCTTTGTCGCTGAGCGCGTTGCGAACCTGCTCAAATTCACCCGGTTCAGTGATGACCTCGATCACGCCTTCCTCGTCCTTGACATCTTCCGCCCCGGCTTCAAGAGCGATTTCGAATACCGTGTCGAAGTCGGCCCCTTCACCGAAGGTGATCATCCCCTTGCGGTCAAACATGAACGCGACCGAGCCGCTCACCCCGAGGTTGCCGTTGTGCTTGGTGAAGATGTGGCGTACGTCGGCAACGGTGCGGGTGCGGTTGTCAGTGAGGAACTCGACGATGACGGCGACGCCACCCGGCCCGTACCCTTCAAAGATACCTTCTTCGTAGGTGACTCCGTCGAGGTCGCCGGTTCCTTTCTTGATCGCCCGGTCGATGTTGTCCTTGGGCATGTTCGCCTGTTTGGCCTTATCGACGGCCAGACGCAGGCGGGGGTTGGCCTCCTGGTCGGCTCCGCCGATTTTAGCGGCGACGGTGATTTCTTTGATCAGCTTGGTGAATACTTTTCCGCGCTTGGCGTCTTGGGCGCCTTTCCGGTGTTTGATGTTGGCCCATTTGCTATGTCCTGCCATGGTCGTGCAACTCCTTGGTTCTACAAGATTAACAGCTGAAATTAAGCTCCAAACACTAACATGAAAACGGTCTTCTAACAAGCATTGAGTCGTGCCTGGGCGGTGTGGAGGCCAATAAAAAAGCCGGCCCTGGGGCCGGCTTGGGAGTTCGAATGGTCCCGTCAGGAGCCTAGTGCTCGCGGGGGTAGTTTCGGTATTGGCGAACCTGCAGCTTGCTGTTGAGACTCTGGATCCCTTCGACGGCCAACACCAGGTCCTCAACGGCCTGTTTTTCCTCATTGCTGTGGACATGCCCTTCGACGTGGGCAATGCTGTTGGCAACACTCACGTTAAAGTGCCCCATTTTGATTGCCTCGACCCGCGGATCGGAGCGCAGGGCGATTTCAGCCTTCTTGCGCAGAATCAGGTCGCTCAGGTACGCCTTGCCGTTCTGTTTGTTGTCCTCAAGGTTCTGGTCCTTGATGGCATCGGCAATCAGTTCTACCGCAGACTCTTCCGAGAGGCGCGCGGTATTGATCAACAGGTCGTAGTGCAAGGGATCTTCCCAGTCGCGATCGAAATAGTACTTGATGAAGCCGGCCCGTTGTTGATCGCTCTTGCGCACCAGGATTCGTGCCAGTTCGGGGTCGAGCCACTCACGTTCGGCCCAGCGTTCGACGCGCTCTTCGAAGGGGGCGATGATGCGGACCCTCAACACGCTGCTGATGCCGGCCAGCAGGTCCTGGCCGCCGCGACCATAGATGATCACATTTCCCTTGAGGGCATGATCCAAGATGATCAGCTCGATCAGGTGCTGGTCGATTTCAAGCTGGTGGTCAAGCGCATCAATGAACGCCGGCGGTTTTTCGTCGGCCTTTTCGAGGGCTTCTTGAGAAAGACCGTACTGGGGGGCAAGCTCGCGGAGTTTGTCTCCGTCGACCATGGTGTAACCGAGTTTTTCGGCGGTCTTGTGGGCAATCGGGATACCGCCACTACCCATTTCACGTGAGATGGTGATGATGGCCATAAGACTAAGATCCTCTGCGACAGAAATTGTAATGAAGAAATTTAAACGCGCCGATGTTATCAGGTCGACGCTTCCCTGACAAGTGGCCTAGTAAACTGGCTTGTAGTCAAAGTGGTGGCGCGATTCCACGAAGCGTACCGTGCGGCTGTGGGAGCGCATGACGATCGAGTGGGTGGTGGCGCCGTTGGAGAAATAGCGTACGCCGCGCAGCAGGTCGCCGTTGGTGACCCCGGTGGCGGCGAAGAAGACGTCCCCCTGGGCCATCTCCTCGGTGGTGTAGATTTTGTCGAAATCGTCGATGCCCATGGTCTTGGCGCGGTCCCGTTCTTCCTGACTCATGAACACCAGGCGACCCTGCATCTCTCCCCCCATGCACTTGAGCGCGGCGGCCGCCAGAACCCCTTCGGGGGCGCCACCGATGCCGAGCATCATGTCGACCCCGCTGTCGGGGACGGCGGCGGCAATCGCCGGAGCCACGTCGCCATCGGTGATCAGGTTGATGCGTGCGCCGGCTTTGCGGATTTCTTCGACAATGCGGTCATGGCGCGGTCGGTCGAGGATCACCACGGTCAGGTCCTCGATTCGGCAGTTCTTGGCTTCGGCGACGCGCTTGAGGTTTTCGCTCGGCGAGGCCGTGATGTCGATGGCACCCTGGGCATCCGGGCCAACACAGATCTTGTCCATGTACATGTCGGGGGCGTTAAGGAATCCGCCGCGGGGGGCGAGGGCGATGGTTGCGATCGAACCGTTCATTCCCTTGGCGCAGAGATTGGTCCCTTCCAGGGGGTCGACTGCGATGTCGACTTCCGGTGGGGTGCCGTTGCCGACCTCCTCGCCGATATACAGCATTGGTGCCTCGTCCATCTCTCCTTCGCCGATGACCACGGTGCCGGTGATGCCGATGGTGCTGAGGGTGCGACGCATCGCCTCGGTGGCGGCGTCGTCTGCGGCGATCTTGTCCCCCTTGCCGACCCAGCGTCCGCACGCCAGTGCAGCCGCTTCGGTGACACGTACAACTTCAAGCGCGAGATTGCGATCCATGTCAGCTAGAAACCTTTCACGGTAAATTTAAATTAAACGTCAAATTATCGTTGCGCATGATGGCATGAATCTATGCTTATGACAAGAGTACGTCTGGTCATTCTGGGTGAGCTGGTGTACTATGGGATTAAATAGAAAATCCGGAGGAAAACCGAATGCTTCGCAAAATTATCCTAGCCCTGCTTTTGTCCGCAGGGCTGTTCTCCGTGGCTGAAGCCGCGGTTCAGAATCTCAGTGCCGACCAGGCAGCCCAATTGCTGAAGGGGCGCTCCGATATTTTCCTTCTCGATGTGCGGACGCCGGGAGAGTATCTTCAGACCCGTCTCGCCGGGGCGCGTTTGATTCCCATCGATCAGTTGCAGAGACGCATTGCCGAAGTCCCGAAGGGGCCGGTCTTGGTTTACTGTGCGGTCGGTTCGCGCAGCTCGGCCGTGGCCGATTACCTGCTGCGGCTCGGCTACCCGGAGGTCTATAATCTTTATGGCGGCATCTGGGCCTGGCAACTGAGGGGGCTGCCGGTGTTGAAGGGGCCGGGGGGCTAGATGCCTGGTCGATTCTTGTCCATAGGCGTATGCGCCGTGGTAGGTGGTCCGTGACCCCCTTCATCTGGGCCCACCGCGGGGCTTCCCTGCGTGCCCCGGAGAACACCATGGCCGCGTTTTCCCTGGCGGCGGATTCTGCTGTCGACGGCATTGAGTGTGATGTTCATCTCAGTGCTGACGGGGTGCCGGTCGTGATTCACGACGAGACGCTCGAACGGACCAGCGATGGGCACGGTCCCGTGGGGAAGCTGACACTGGCCGAACTAAGGCGTCTCGACGCGGGCGGCTGGTTTGGGCGAGAATGGCTGGGAGAGATGATCCCGACCCTTGAGGAACTGCTCGCCTGGACCGGCAGCGAAATAAGGGTCAACATCGAGATCAAGTCATCGGGTGCCGGTCTCGCGGTGCTCGATCTTTTGCAGGAGTGGCCAGCGGCGCGTGTACTGGTCTCCTCGTTCGATCATCGCCTGCTTGCGGCCATGCGTCGTGAAAGCCCCTGCTTACCCCTCGGCTTTCTGTGCGAAAGCCGCCTGTGGCGCCGTTCCCTGTCGCGGGCGATAGACTGTGCGGCAGAGAGTTTCCACCCGCGCGTCGATCGTCTCTCCTCCGCCATGTTGCGTGCTTGTCATGCGGCGGGGATGAAGGTTTACCCGTGGACCGTCGACAGGCCGGACACGATGCGGAGGTTGTTACGCCGCGGAGTCGACGGCTGGTTTACTAACGAGCCGGCGACCCTGTTTTGACGAGCTTGCGTGACTGCTAGCGTGGTAACGCAGTTTGCCGAGCGACTCGAGGGAGATACGCTTTGAGTGACCCGATCCCTTTCCCCAAACCTTTGATTGACGCGGAACAGGTTGAGACGATCGTCTTCGATCTCGATGGCACCCTCTATCAGGCTCCGAGTCTGGCGCAGCAGGTCGAACATGTCAGCGAGAAGCTGGTTGCGGCGACGCGCGGGGTGACGCTTGCGCAAGGACGCGAGCTGTTGAAGCGGGCCCGGCTGCGTCTGGCAGAAGAGCTCGAGGCCGAACCGACCCTGACGCAGACCTGTGTGCGCATGGGGATCGAAATCCAGGAACTGCACGCTGCGTTTGAACGGGATATCATCCCCGAGGAGCATCTCGTCGAGGATCCCCTGGTGCGCGCCCTGCTCGAGTCATTGCAGGACCGCTGTCGGCTCTACATCTACACCAATAACAATCTAGCCCTGTCGCAGCGCATTCTGGCGTCACTTGGCATCGCGGATTTGTTCGAAAAGCTCTATACGATCGAAATGGCCTGGAGCCCGAAACCGGACCCCGAGGCTTTACGTCAGATCCTGGCCGATATCGGAGGGCCGCTCGAGAGCTTCCTGTTTGTGGGTGATCGAAGGCAGGTCGATTTGCTCCTTCCGGCTGCATGGGGGATCCCGACGTTGCTGGTTCGAGATACTGCCCAGCTGGTGCAGATCCACAAGGTCCTCGGCATTATCCCCTGACCCCTGTGCTTTCGATACATCCCGAGCTTGCCAATCTATGAACCCTGCGCTAGAATCCACCCTTTATTTTTACTCAAGGGACGTATCATGGCGATGGAGCAGGAACAAGCGCAGAAGCCGGAACTGATCACCTGGCTACAGGAGAACATTGCGGCTGAAGGCGGGATGGCATTTGCCGATTTCATGGAGGCGTGTCTCTACCATCCGGATTACGGCTACTATACAGGTGCCCGCAAACGTATCGGGCGGGCGGGCGATTTTTTCACCTCGACAAGTGTTCATGCGCTGTTCGGCAAGCTGGTCGGGCGGCAGGTTGAGCAATTCTGGCAACTACTTGGCGGCGGAGACTTCACCCTGGTCGAGCAGGGGGCCGGTGAGGGGCACCTGTCGCTCGATATCCTCGACGCTCTCCAGCAGCAAGCCCCGGAGCTCTATAACCGCCTGCAGTATGTCCTGATCGAAATCAGTCCAGATCACCGTGCTCGACAGCGTGAGCGCCTCAAGCAGCATGCCGATAACGGCCGGGTGATCTGGTCGACCCTTGATGAGTTGCAGCCGTTTGTCGGCTGTTTTTTGAGCAATGAACTGGTCGATGCGTTTCCGGTGCATCTGGTAGAGTTGACCAGCGAGGGGGTGCGCGAGGTTTACGTCGTCAACTCCGGGGAGGGGTTTGCCGAGGAGTTGCGGCCTCCAAGTGACCCACGGCTTGAGGACTACCTTGCCGGCCTTCCGTTGCAACTACCCGCCGGCTACCGGACGGAGATTAACCTGATGGCGCGCAGGTGGATGGTGGAGGTGGCCCAAAAGCTAGAGCGGGGCTACGTGTTGACCATCGACTACGGCTACCCGGCGGCGGAGCGTTATGCTCCCTGGCGCAATACCGGAACCCTGATGTGTTACTGGCAGCACACCACCGAGGAGAATCCGTTGCTGCGTCCTGGCTGCCAGGATATCACCGCGCATGTAGACTTCACGGAGCTGGAGCAGGTTGGTGAGCGGCAGGGGCTTTCGTCGCTATATTTTGGCGAGCAGTACCGTTTTCTGATGGGGCTCGGTTTCCTCGAAGAGTTGATGGCTCTTCAGGCTCGTGAACCGGATGCACAGCGTGCCCAGGAGCTCCGTTTGACCCTCAAGCGCCTGATCATGCCGGAAAGTGGTATGGGTGACACCTTCAAGGTGCTGGTGCAGGGGAAGGGGGTGCCGGGCGACGAATTGCTTTGCGCACGTCGCATCGCCGATATCCCTTTGCCGCAAGGCGATTTCTTTTAACGACACAGTGCGTGGATTGTCGCGCGCTGCTATACTAAACACAACAATACTGGAGGTTGTCCCATGCGTGAAAAAGTCGAAGAAGTCCTTAACGAGGTACGTCCCATGCTGCAGGCCGATGGCGGCGACGTGGAGCTGGTCGAAGTGGCCGAGGATGGTGTCGTCAGCGTCAAGCTGACCGGTGCCTGCGGTTCCTGTCCGATGTCGACCATGACCCTGAAGATGGGTATCGAGCGTGCCCTGAAAGAGCGTATCCCTGAAGTTAAGGAAGTGGTTCAGGTCTAACATCCTGAGAAAGGAGGGTGACGATGCTTAAAGTCAAAACCTTTGGCGAGCCGCTGCAACCCTTCAAGGCCCACAAGGAACTGGATGAACTTGATGAGCGGATCAATCGCTTCATCACCGAAAACAACATTACCAAGATTGTTTCGGTCAGCGACACAACCACCACTGAAAATGGCAACACCATCGGTCTGGTGAGGGTGTTGGTCTACGAGAGCTGACCGGCAGAAGCGTCCAGGTCATACGAAAAGGGGAGTGCGTTAAGCACTCCCCTTTTCGTTTCTGGTTGCGTTCAATGATCGGAGAAGGGTCATTGCACCCCGCGGCCCGTTTCAGCGTCAGGGTTTTTCTCGCGGGCCCTGAGGTAGTCTTCATAGCTCAGTGAGTTAATCTGGTCGAGACACTGACGAACTTCTCCCGGGCTGGTCAACTCGTAACACTGGCGCCGTTCATGTTCTCGAAAGCCTTCATACCATGCCTGGTAGCTGCAGCCGGCGCATGCCAGCGCGATGATGGCAAGGCAGGTTGTGAGTCGTCTCTTGGTCATGTGTGTCATTGCCTTTCGTTCGCGACACATAGCGCCCAATGAACTTTGTCGAGCCCTGGTGGCTACCACCAGAAGTACTTCAGGGCCAGCCCGTAACTCCTGCTCGGCTTGGCGTCCAGTTTGAGGGGAGACCCTTCAAGGCGGAAGTCATCGTCGAGGTGATAGGTGCTCTTGTGAAACAGGTTCAATTCGAGTGACTTGATCGGTCGGTAACGTAGCGCGATGAAAAAGCCGCTGGTCTGATACTGGTCGAAGACCGCTTCCTTCCCCCCCATTTCACGGATACGGTTTTCGGTCAGGCAGGAGTAGAAACCCGAGACCTGCAATGCCAGGCCGTGCCAGAAAGCTGTCTTCAGGCCGAGCGCCAGCTCGAGCTCATTCCCCTTGTCTGTTTCAATTCCGTTCCGTTCAGTCTCGTTGTTCCAGGTGTAGATTCCCATCAGGAAGGGGAAGCCTATCGGTGTTCGGTAACTTGCGACCGCTCTGAAGCCGGTGTCCCAGGTCCCTGTGCCGAGTTGATGATCCTCGTCTCCGGTCGGGATTTTTAGATCGATTCCGGTCAGCAGGCCCATGCCTCCGCGCTGCGATTCGAGCCAGCGATAGGTCGTCGATAAGGTCAAGTCACCCGGCCCTTCATTCTCGGACTCATTCGTGGTCTGGGTCTTGATGGTGTTGACCGTTTTGTCCCGCGAGATAAAAAATGGCATCTCTGCGCCGATTTCCCAACGTTTACCCAGCGCATGACGGATAACGAATTTGGAGGCAAAGATCTCGTTGTTCATCTCTGAGAGCTGTTGGTCTTGCGGGGTAAGCTGTGCACTTTCCGATTCGGTGGATGCGGCAATCAGTTCCAGGGATGTTGAGCCCTGCGGGAGCATATGAATCGGAACCCGTTGTTCGTAGGCAGAAGCGTACCCGGGGAAAAGCAGAAAGACCGTGAAGCATAGGCCGAGTATTCCAGGTAGGGAGGGTAAGTGAGCCTGAAAGGTTGTTGTAGCCGTGTCGTTGTTAGTCACGTGACCTTCTTGGTTGGTTGTTGCAAATGAACCGCAATATATATTTTATTCTATGTTGTGTGCAGCGAGAAAATAGCGCTGCCGGGTCTGGGGAGAGCTTGGCTGGCTTAGGAGGGGGGACGTGGTGCGGAGAGGCGTTTCCCGAGTACGCGGAACAGGCTCGGGTAGATGATCGATGCGAGCAGGCCGGTCAAGACCAGGGCGCCGGTGGTTTCTGGCGAGATCAGTCCCATCTTTTGTCCCAATGTCCCGGCAACGACGATCATCGACAGCGGGGCCGATAGCAGCACGCTCATGCTGGCAGCCTCGCGCAGGGAGAGCTGCAGAGGGCGGGCCAGAACAACCGGGTAAAGGTTGCTGATCAGAACCATCAGGGTGAGCAGTGCGGCCAGGGTGACGGTGGCCGGGGAGGTCAGTAGTTCAATGTCGAGCGAGGCACCGACCCCGACAAAGAAAAATGGCACCAGGAAGCCGAAGCCGACCGCGTTGACCTTCTCCTCGAAGCTCCCCTTATGCTTGAACACCACGCTGAAGGTCAATCCTGCCAAAAAAGAGCCGAGGATCGGTTCGACTCCGGCGAGAATCGCCAGCAGGCCGCCGGCAAAGGCGACCGTGACGACCATGCGGATGCCCTCTTCGACCGGGTCTTCGCTTTCCATGACCTTTTCCACCCGTTCAGGATGCCACCACGCGGCAAGGTAGAGGAGTTTAAGCACCACCAGGGCGATGCCGAAAAGTGCCGCCAGCCAGAAAAGTTTAAGCAGAGCCTGCAGGGTAAATCCGTGCAGATGATAGGCGTCGAGAAGGGTCAAAACGAGAATCGAAAGCAGTTCTCCGGTCAGTGCCACGCCGATGATGTCGCGGCCCAGCAGAGTCTGGTCGAGTTGCAGTTCTTTGAGGACCGGAATGACGATGCCGGCCGAAATCATTGCCACGGCCAAGCCGAGAAAATACGACTGGCCAATGAGCAGGAACAGTAACGGGGTCACCGAAAAGGAGAGTATGGAAATCGCAACGTACAAGAGGCTTTTGCCGCTGCGTCGAATCTGGGTGAGGTTGAGCTCCATGCCGGCGATGAACATCAGGTAGATAAAACCGAGCTCCTGCACGAACAGGAACCAATCGGGACGCGTAGAAAATACGAAATTGAACAGCAGCAGTCCGTAGACGATTTCGAGCGCCGCCGAGGGGATACGCAGCCGTCGGGCGATGAACGGGATCAGGGCGGTGCCGACCATCACCGCTACCAGGGTTGAATGGTGCTGGTGGATCACCCGTTGTACTCCTGGATGCCGATCACAGGGTCGCCTCCCGGGGAGGAATCAGCAGGGCAGAGATCGGCGTGTCCCAGAGTACGTGCCAACTCACTTCGGGGTGCATGAATGAGCGCAGCATGCCAACCTGCAGCTCGGCCGAGGTACGCGTAATCAGCAGATTGTAGTTGGGCAGTTCTGCAAGGATCGAGCGGATCGGATTGCCGGTGAGTTCGCGGCTGCGCACGCTGGTACGGTAGGCGTGCGCCAGGTCTGAAGTAATCTTCTTCAGGTCGCGATAGTCGTTGCTCTCAGCTTCGCCGCTGATGTAGGCCGAAGGGCGTACCAGTAAAGCGTCCAGCGAACAGTCGATGTCGCTGGCGATTTCGAGGGCTTTCTCAAGGGCCAGAGGGAAGTCTTTCAACTCCGTGGCGGGGACAGCCAGTCGCTGGTAGGGAAAGGTCCCGCTACATAACATCAGAGGGCAGTTAACCTGACGTAGCAGCTGCTTGATGCGTCGTTGGTGGCGGTGTTTGCCCCAGAGTCCTCGAAGCAGCGTGCTGCGCGGGAAGATGATCATGCCGGGGTCGTGGCCGTGCTCAGCCACGGCGCTCTGCATCGCCCTTTCGGGGAGGTCGGCGGTGACGGTTTCCTGCAGACCTTCGACCTGGTGGGATGCAAGGATTTTGTCGAGTTGCTCTGCTTGCACATCACTTCCGGGGGGGCGTACCACGACTGCCTGGCGGAGCGGTAGCCGCTGCAGCAGGTGGTCGATCTCGGCGAGGAACTCGGGAGGGGCGTCCCCTGACAGGTAGATGTAGGTGGTGTCGCCGTATTCCAGGGGGAAGTCGCGAAAACGGAATGAGAGGCGTTCTGCGATGGTGCTAAGCACCTGGGGCTGGCCGAGGATCACCACACGGTCTCTCGGTTTGAGCACGGTGGTGCCCCGCGGTACGATAATGTTACCGTCGCGATAGATAATGCCGATATGCCAGTTTTTGGGGCGCAGGGTCGCAAGGGGCTTGTTCGCCAGACGGGCCTGGGGGTGAATTTCGACCTCGAGGATCTCGTTTTTTCCGACCCCGATCCCCTGTACCGTTTTGGTCCTATGTTCCAGGCGATTGCGCAGGCCGTTGGCGCTGACGGCGAAGATGCTCTCGACTTCCACGTCGAGGGCTTCAAGCTCTTCGATCCCTCTCTGGGTGATACCGATAGCCAGCACTCTGGGGACATCGAAATGAGTGCGGATGACCCGGGCGATCTCGAGGTTGATTTTTTCCGTGGTGGTGGAGATGACGACCGTGTCCGCTTCGGCGATGCCGGCCTCTTCGAGGAGCAGTCGGCTGGTAGCGTCCCCAGAGATAATGCGGGTTCCGTTGCGTAACTGGCTTGCTTGTGCCAGTGCCTCGGGTTGGTTGTCGATACAGACCAGCTGGAAGTCGCTGGAGAGCATGCGCGCCAGCGGGAGGCCGACATTGCCAAGACCGATGATGAAGAAGCTGGTTTTCTGCATGATGGTGACCTCGGGGGAGGGGGCGGAAACGCGTAGGGCGTGGGTTTATCCGTCGAGGCCGAGTTCATCGAGGCCGAATTCATCCTGGTTTTCAACGTCGGCGTCCGGGGCTGGTTGCGGAGAGGGGGGCTCGGTGGGCTTTGGTGGGGTTTCCGCCGCCTGGCTCTGGTAGTGATGCTGGTGCTTCATCGCCTGAACCTGTTGAATGACCAGCTTGCCCTGATCCTGGCGTTTTTCGGTTTCCTCGAAGATGTGGTTGGTCATCTTCTCCACCTCGTCAACGGCTGCATGAATGTTTTGGTTGCTGATGAGGTTTTCGGAAGTGGCTGCGGCCATATCCCCGGCCATGCTCTTGATCTCCTCGATGGTCTGCACGATACGCTTGATGGCCTGGGCCTGCTCGTTCGAGGCGAGGGAGACCTGTTGGGACATCTGGCCGAGCTCCTCGATGGAGTGGGAAACGAATTGAGAACTGCGCACCTGTTCCTGGGTCGCCTTGAGGATTTCCTCGGTCATGTTCATGGCCGGGGTGGCACGCTCGAGGATCTCACTCAGGGCCCTGCTGGTTCCCTTGCCGACATCGATCCCTTTGTCGACCAGCTCACGGGTTTCGCTGATGTGGGAGACCGCCTCGAGGGTTGCTGAACCGATTTCGGTGATCAGATTCTCGATCGCTTCCGCCGAACCGGCTGTCTCGAGTGACAGCTTGCGGATTTCCTCCGCAACCACCGCGAACGATTTGCCGTGTTCTCCCGACTGGGCCGCGATAATCGAGGCATTGAGGGACAACAGGTTGGTCTTCTGGTTGATCTCGTTGATGACTTGCACCGTGAGTTTGATCTCCTCACCTTTTTGGGCGAGGAACTCGATGGTGGCTACGGCCCGGTCGACCGCAAGAGAGATCCCCTGCAGTCCGTCGTACGACTGGGTAACCAGGTCGGCGCCATGCGCAGCCTCTGAACAGACCTTCTCTGACATTTTTTTGGAGCGGGTGGCGTTCTTTTCCACTTCCTGCACGCTGGCGGTGATTTCGTTCATTGCCGAGATCGAGCGTTCCATGAATTCGGATAGCTGGCCGAGGTTCTGGGATACCTCCTGAATGGCTGATGAGATTTCGCCCGCTGCGGAGCTGGTATCATCGACGGCGTGACTGATGACGTCTGACGAGTCAGCGATCCCCCCGATGGTGGTCGTGCTCGAGATCATGGTCTTGCGCAACAGCTCGAGTTGTTCGAAAAACTTGCCGCGGTATTTGAGGAAGTTTTCGAAGGTGTTCTCGAGTTCGTCGGTGAGCGTCTCCACCCCTTCGAGCAGGCGGATCTTATTCAGTGAGGTTGAGACCTGGTCGGCGAACAGGCGCACGGTGTCGAGGTCGGTGTCGTCGAGCTGTTTGTGGTGAACCTTGTTGTCGACTCCGAAAACGCCGATCGCTTCACCGCCGAGGGTGATCGGGCAGATGATGAAGTTGCGCGAGCGCAGCTGTGGAATTTCGTCACACGGCGGAAGTAAATGATAGTCCTCCGGCATGTCGCGCATGTCATCGACGAGGAAGTAGCGGTTTTCGTTGAGCGCCTTGAAGATAGCCCCGGCGCTTTCGTCGTAAGGGAGGACGATGCCGTTGACGTTGTCTTTCTCTTTGCTGCTGCTGGCGATAAACTCGATTTTGTTGCGTTCCTTGTTGAGCATCAGCAGGTTGACGCGATCGTAGCGCAGGATGTCGTGCAGGCTGTCGGCGGCCATGGTCAGGATCGACTGCGGATCGAGCGAATTCTGGATGTTGGCGTTGGTGGAGTGGAAGTTCTTAAGGTTGAAGTTAAGCTCCCGGAAACGGCGCTCGAACTCGGCTTTCTGGTCGATGATCGTCCGGTTGAGGCTGTCGAGGTTGGCGGCCCGGTCGTGGATCTGTTCGATGTAGTTGCCGATCATGAAGCCGGTGGTCGTCAGTACCGCCGAGGTGCCGAGCCCCATGTAGAGATGCAGCGCGAGGATTTCCTGGGAGGAGACCGGGTAGCCGATGAATTGTTGAATCAGCCCGGATGTCGCCGGGAAAAAGAACAGCCGAACTAGCCCCCAGCCGATCGGTGCGCCGACTCCCAGGAGAAAGCCGGCGACAGCATAACGGATTGCTAACCCGGTTTTTCCTACGGTAAACGAACGCGCCATGGTCAACCCTCCGAAAATACAGAAAAAGTAAACATCCGGATAATCCGGCACATGATAACAGAAGCCTCTGTGCTTGTCAGGCAAAAATCGTGCGCTGTATGTCGCCGGTCAGCACTATTTGCGGAGAATGGAGGCCAGGCGTAGCAATGCTCCCTGGCGGGTTTGTATGGCTCCGTATGGGCAGAGCTCCTGGCAGCAGAAGCAGCGAATACAGGTGGCAAGGTCAATTTCGACCTGTTTGTGAAGCTGCATGGCACGTGGAGGACAATGGTTGACGCACAGTCCACAGCGCACGCAGCGTTTTTCGACGATTTCGGGGCGCGCGGTCAGTGCCTTGCGCAGTGGGCGGCGCAAGGGAGCAGGCAGGCCGAAGTTGACGTCGGTCTGTTTGGCGGCGCGGAAGTTTGTCGCGCGCAGTGCCTGCAGGTCGTCGCCACACAGTTCGAGGTCGGTGAAGCGGCTGCCGGGTAGCGCCATCTGCTGCGCCATCTGCTGGGTAAAGACCCGTTCGAGTGGTAGGCCGGTTAGCTCGAGGGCCAAGGTGTCGACAGCTACACAGGAGGTGCCGCCAATCAGGGCGCCGATGTGGCGCGGGTCACCGCTGCCGGGGCCGTTTCCCTCCATGGTGGTGACCGCGTCGACGATTGTCAGGGTCGGAGACAGGCGTTGCGCCAGCTCCTGGAGGAGCCGGGCAAACAGAGCCTTGCTGGTGCCGGCCTGCAGGTGCAGGCTGATCTTACGCTTGCCGACCACCGCACCGTAGAGATTCTTGACCGCGCAGGTCAGACCCATCATCTGGTGGGTCTTGAGCTTGGGGAGGTTGATGATCGCGTCGGCTTCGAGCAGCGGGGTGGCTATCTCGAGGCGCTGAAAGCTGCCGGCGCCGAGGCTGATGGTGGTTGCCTCGACAAAGGGCACGAAGGTTGTGCCGGTCTGCTCGCAAACCTCGAGGATACCGCAGGCTTTCGCGACCTGCAGCGGTGAGCCTATGCCGGGGGAGTCTCCGACCAGAGGTGTCGCGCCAACTCTCTTGACCGCTTCGATGACCGCGTGAACCAGCTGAGGGTGGGTGGTGACCGCCTTTTCGGGAGATTTGCCGGAGAGCAGGTTCGGTTTGATCAGTACCTTTTGTCCCGGGCGGATGAAGGAGTCCAGGCCCCCGAGTTCGGCAAGCAGGCGGGAGAGGCTGGCGTCAATGGTTCCGGGGGTGTAATCGGGGGTGGCAATCAGGGCGACGCGGTTCATCCGGCGATGATCTTGACCTGCAGCTGGCGTTGCCTCGGTCCGTCGAACTCGCAGAAGTAGATCCCCTGCCAGGTGCCGAGCAGCGGTGCGCCGCCGGAGAACGGCAGACTCAGCTGACAACCGATCAGCGAGCTCTTGATATGGGCGTCGCTGTTTCCCTCCGCGTGGCGGAAGGCCGGGTCGTTCGGTACCAGCTTTTCCAGCCCGTAGAGCATGTCGCGAATCACGTCGGGGTCGGCATTTTCGTTGATGGTGATGGCTGCAGTGGTGTGTGGCACGAACAGGTGCAGCAGCCCCTCATGGACGCCGCTGTCACGCACCACGCGACTGACGGTTGAGGTGACGTCGAGCATCTGGCTGCGCTGCTCAGTCTGGATATCGAGGGTCGTCATGCGCAGTGCTCCCGCAGCGTCTTGAGGATCGTCTTGACGCTGCTCGGCAAAAAAAGCGCCGAAGTGTGCCCAACTCCCTGCAACTCGAGGTTGTCGGCCCACTCGAGGCGTCCGAAATCGGCCGGGACGACGATGTTGTCATGGCGGCAATAGATGTTGGTGACCGGTATCTCCGCCGGCGGTTCTGCGCTGCCGAGTCTTTTTAGGAACTCGCTGTCCGGCAGAACGTTGAGCGCAAGGTTGGAGATCGCAAACGGGGCGAGGCGCGAGCCGCCGTTGGGAACCGAGAGCAGGGTCAGCGAGGCGACCTTGTCGGCGCCGCCACGTAGCTGCACATAGTTGCGCGCGATCATACCCCCCATCGAGTGGCCCAGTAGATGAACCTTCTCGATGCCCGGCTTGTGGCGCAGCTCGATAACCTTGCGGTCGAGGATTTCGGTGAGGGTTTCGATGTCGCGGGTCGGTGGCAGGGTCAGGGCATAGACGTTGCGAAAGCCCCGTAGCCAGAGCAGCAGACGTAACCACAGCCAGCAGCCACGGCTTTGGAAAAGGCCATGCAGGAGCAGGATAGGGGGATTCAGGGAGCGCGGCAGCCGCTCGCGGCGGCGGGTGTACAAGCCGAGCGGGTGCAGGATCAGGGTGACGGTGAGGAAAAGTGCTTCAACCAGGATCAGCCGAGACGCAAACAGCAGCCGCGACGCGCTGAAGCGGTTTTCGAGGAGCTGCGGTTCGCCGTTGGCAGCTTCGTACCAGGCAAAGGCATAACTGAAAGTGACGGTGACCAGGGACGCAGAGAAGAGTACGCCTAGGATCAGGTAGAGTAACGATATCATCAGGACTCCGGCGCTAGAAGCTGCCAAATTATGCCACGCGCCTGCGGAAGCGTCAACGTGCCCCGCACGGATGTTCTAGGCGGCCGCACGTGCCTGGGCTTCCTCCAGGAATACACGCAGTGCCGGCAGGGTCGGTTGCAGGCGCTCCGGGAGCTCCGGGAGCTCGCCGAGTGCCGCTTCGAGCTGGCGGGTGGCGGACAGGGCGCGTTTGAGGGCGGCCTTTTCGAGCTCATCGGCGGGCGGCGGAGGAGAGACGTCGCGGTAGCGCTTGAGGATGGTCGGGTGGCTCCGCTCCTCTTCGAGCACCGCCTTACGCAGATCCTGGTACGGCTCTTCGGCCAGCCCTTCCTCCTGCGCCTTGCATAACAGATCGACGGAGCGGTAGTCGGGGAGTGGGCGCAGCTCTTCACGCTTGGTGAGCAGGTCCGGCTCCTCCTTTTCGAGGAAACGATAGGCGCGGGTCAGTTTGAGGGCGGTCGGCTTCTTGATGCGGACCTCTTTGGAACAATACTCCTCAAAAGTGATATAGCCCCATTCGCGGTAGAGCTTATTCGCGTTAACGGCGATCAGTCGTTCTCCGAGCTCGACCCATGACGACTTGAAGCGTTTGGCGCTTTCCAGGACCTCAAAGCGGGGGGTTCCCGGTTCAAGCTGGTGCATGAGGTTTTCGATAGCCAGTTCCGCTTTGCTCTTCGGTTGTTCTGCCATTGACCTGCCCCCTGTGAGGAATTCGCCGCAGTCTAGCACAGTCACGGGCGCCCCGGAAGGTGTTTTGGCTTGTGGGGGCGGGGGCGGGAGGCTACAATGCGCGCTCGTTAAACTATCAAAGCTTGCCCGCTGGGAAGCGTGACGGCTTGTGGAGTCTGCTGTATGAACCATCGATGTCCTGTCGGTTCCGATACCGAGCGCATGCTAGAACTTGGCCACACCTGGGCGATTGCCGACCGCTTCACCAGGAAGTGGCCGAAAGGGCGCCCCGGCGATCTGCTGCACCTGCTTGGTCAGCAGGGCCAAGTGCTGGCGACGGCTCTCTACGAGCCGGGAGCGCGGGTTGTGGCCAGAGTGCTTGGGCGGGGCGAAATCGAGTTGACTCCAGCGTGGCTCGATCAGCGCCTGAAGAGTGCCAGCCAGTTACGTCGCTGGCTCGATCTGGGCGAAACGGATGCCTACCGCCTGATCAATGGCGAGGGGGACGGGCTGCCTGGGGTGACCATCGACCGCTACGGTGACTATAGGGTCATTCAACTCTATTGCGACTGTTGGCAACCTCACCTTGAGCTGCTGGTCGACGCGTTACAGAAACGGGAGCAGCCGCGCGGCATTTACGTCAAGGAGCGGCCGCAGCAGACTCGCGAGCTTGAGGCACGCCACGCGTCGAAAAAATACGCCCGGCTGCTCAAGGGGGTCCCCTGCCCAGGGAGGATGGCGGTGAGCGAGAACGGCCTTTCTTTCCTGGTCGATCTCGAAGAGGGGCTCAATACCGGCCTGTTTCTGGATATGCGTGAGTATCGCCGCAGCCTGATGAACCGTGTGGCCGGCAGACGTTTTCTCAACCTGTTCTGCTATACGGGGGCCTTCTCGGTGGCGGCGGCCTGCGCCGGGGCGTCGCAGTTGACCAGCGTCGATGCTTCGAGCAGCTATCTGGGATGGGCGCGCGACAACTTCGCCACCAATGGTCTTGACCCCGATGCTTACGAGTTTGTTGCCGACGACTGTTTCGTTGCGCTGGAGAAGATGCGCACAGAGGGACGGCGTTTCGACATGATACTGATGGACCCGCCGAGTTTTTCGACCACCCGCAAGAGCCGCTTCAGTACTCGCGGCGGCACCTCCGAGTTGGTTTCTGCTGCACTGGCGCTGCTCGAACCGGGGGGGCTGCTGATCTGTTCTTCCAACCACCAGAAGGTCGATGTCGCCGACTACCTCAAGGAGCTGCGTCGTGGCGCGCTCGCCGCGCAGCGGGAGCTTCGGGTGATCGACCTCGGCGGGCAGGGAGGAGATTTTCCCTACCCGGTCACTTTCCCCGAGGGACGTTACCTGAAGTTCGTCACCGCGGTCGGCGTCTAGCGCTTGCTTTCCGTACCTTCATCTGCTAAAAAGCTGTAACTTCCGCATTTGGAATGGAACAAGGAGGAACAACCGAAATGAGTTTACTGAAGGGAAAGCGCGGCCTGATCGTCGGGGTCGCCAACGATATCAGCATCGCTTGGGGGATTGCCCAGCAGCTTCACGCTGCCGGTGCCGAGCTCGCCTTTACCTACCTGAACGAGGCGCTGGAGAAGCGCGTGCGCCCGCTGGCCGAGTCACTCGGCTCCAAGATCATCCTTCCCTGCGACGTCGGCAGTGACGAGCAGGTCAAGGCGGTCTACGATGAGCTTGAGAAACAGTGGGGGGAACTCGACTTCGTGGTCCACGCAGTTGCCTTTGCCAATCGCGAAGACCTCAAGAACCCCTTTTCCGAGACCAGCCGCGAAGGGTTTGCGCTGGCCATGGACATCAGCGCCTACTCACTGCTGCCTGTAACCCGCTACGCGGTGCCGTTGATGAAAAACGGCGGCAGCGTAGTCAGCCTTACTTACCTCGGCGCGGTGCGTACCATCCCCAACTACAATGTCATGGGGGTGGCCAAGGCAGCACTCGAAGCCTCGACCCGCTATCTCGCCGCCGAACTCGGCGAGAAGGGCATCCGCGTTAACGCCATCTCGGCCGGCCCGATCAAGACCCTGGCCGCCAGCGGTATAGGCAAGTTTAAAGAAAAGCTCAAGATGATGGACGAGAAGGCGCCGCTGCGCCGCACCGTCACCCAGGAGGAGGTCGGCAAGTCGGCCCTCTACCTGATCTCCGATCTCGGCAGTGGCGTGACCGGCGAGATCCACTACGTCGACGCGGGGTACAATATCCTCGGCGCGTAAGCGGTATTATTATCTTTAGTAGGTTAAAATGGCAGGGGGCTTTATGGCCCCCTGTTGTTATTTGTGGTTCAGTTACGGTTGGGAACTGCGGGGTCACGGCCCCGCACGTCGGCTTACTCTTTTGTGGTGCCACAAAAGAGTAAGCAGAAAAAGGCGCCCGAGCTCCTTGCTCGCAAAAAGCGCAGGTTCTAGGCGTCACACGGGGTAGGGATGAGCTTTTGACTGTTCCACTGCCCTTGCGGGGCCCCGTGCGCAGTCACCGAGTGCCGGGATTTTAATCTTGCCGTCTGGCGAGCACGCGAGCCGGCTGGATTAAAATCCCGGATAGCAAGGGTACCCGATCGTCGGGTGACGGAGTTCGGGGTGGTTTCTTTTGCTTACTTTTCTTTGCCACTCAAAGAAAAGTAAGGCACATGCCGGGTGCCCCCGGCGGTCCGGGTTTGTTAATATGTTTAGGTTTAAGGAAATGGCTATCTTTTCGGGATATATCTATGCTTCACGGTAACCTCACGGGCCTGCGCCCCGCGCAGCTCAAGTCCCTCGAGCGCATCTATCGGCGCAAGCTGCCTAGCGACGAGGTCGTCACCGGGGATCTGGCGCGCTATCTCAGCGAGCTCTCTCTGGAACTCGGGCGCCAGCTCGGCATCCTGGTCGATCGCCGTGGTGAGATCAAGTACGTGATCGTCGGCGACGACCGTGAAATCGTGATCCCCGACATCTCCCACTTCCCCAAGGGGCGCAGCGGCCTGCGCGGCCTGCGCTGTATTCACACCCACCTCAAGCAGGAGCCGCTCTCTCAGGACGACCTCACTGACCTGGCACTGCTGCGTCTCGATCTGATGATGGCGATCGGCGTGGCCGAGGATGGTCTGCCGGGGAGGGTTCACTTTGCTCACCTGCTGCCGCAAGGGAGCGCCGAGCCGGTCGAAGTGTCGAGTCTGTCCTCGATCTACGAGCTCGAACTGCCGTTTAAGGCGTTTCTCACTTCGCTCGAGTCGGAGCTGGAGCGCAAGGCGGCTGAGACCATCGATCTCTCCGATACCCGCGAGCGCGGCATTTTGATCTCGGTCTCCGGGGCGCCGCGTCGGGAGATGGAGGATTCCCTCGACGAGCTCGCCGAACTGGCCCGCACCGCCGACGTGGTGGTGCTCGAGCGGGTGATGCAGCGTACCCGGCGGGTCAATCCCAAGTACCTGATGGGCGAAGGGAAGATCCGCGAGGTGGTGATCGAGGCGCTGCAGCAGCACGCTACGCTGCTGATCTTCGACCAGGAACTCTCGCCCGCCCAGGTGCGCGCGCTCTCGGCAATCACCGAGATGAAGGTCGTCGATCGCACCCAGCTGATTCTGGATATCTTCGCGCGTCGCGCTCAGTCCCGCGATGGCAAGGTGCAGGTTGAGCTCGCCCAGCTCAAGTACATCCTGCCACGACTGGCCGGAAAGGGGACCGCCTTCTCGCGCCTGATGGGCGGTATCGGCGGGCGTGGCCCGGGGGAGACCAAGCTCGAGGTCGATCGCCGCCGCATCCGCGACCGCATCGCGCGGCTTGAAAAACAGCTCAAGGAACTTGCCCGTGGGCGCGTGCAGCGACGCCAGAAACGGATCCGCAAGGGTGTGCCGATTATCTCCATCGTCGGTTACACCAACGCCGGCAAGTCAACGCTACTCAATGCCTTGACTCAGAGCGAGGTCTTCACTGAAGATCTGCTGTTTGCCACCCTCGACACCTCGTCGCGGCGCCTGCGTTTCCCCCAGGAGCGCGAGGTGATCATCACAGATACTGTCGGTTTCATCCGCCAACTCCCCAAGAGCCTGTTCGGCGCCTTCAAGGCGACCCTCGAGGAACTCGAGGACGCCAACCTGCTGCTGCACGTGGTCGATGTCACCAACCCGCGCTTCGAGGAGCAGATTGAGGCGGTCGAGCGGATCCTCGAGCAGCTCGAGCTTGGTCAGATTCCCCGCCTGCTGGTGTTCAACAAGATCGACCAGGCCGACCCGGCCGAAGTCACGGCCTTGTGCCGGCGCTACCGGGCGATCGCAGTCAGCGCCCTGCAGCGTCCGACTTTTACCTCGTTGCTCGAAGAACTCGAGTGCCGGGTTTGGCCTAACCATATGGGTGTTGACAGCGACGACGATCTGGGTTAAGGTCCCGGCCGGTTTTTGTCGGACGTTGACCCTTGTGTCGTAAATAGCTAATTAATAAAAGAAAGTTTTTAATTTGCGTAAGTTGTCCAATCTCTTTTGCTGGCTCTTTCATCTGGTTCTGTTCGGCTGTGCGCTGCACACTGACATGGGACATCCGTCTGCGACGCAGCCGGAGAGAATTCTTGGTGCCGAGCTCGTTGCCGCACCCCCTGAACAGCTTTATGGCCTCGAACTTCCCTTCACCGTGATTGACCAGGAAGAGGGGCATTCGTTTCTGCCGTCCGATCTTGGTGCCGCGCTCGATCCGGCATTTCACCCTGAGGAGGAGCAGTCGCTGACCGCGTCACTGCGTTTCTTCGGGATAGAGGATCAACTGTCGACCGCAGAGGTGACCTACGATATTCCGATGGTTGATAACGCACAGGTGCAGAAGTACATCCGCTACTACACCGAGAAGCAGCGTAAGTGGTTCACCGTCTGGTTGCAGCGCTCCACGCGTTATGTTCCCCTGATGGAGGAGATCTTCGCCGAGGAGGGGCTGCCGCGTGACCTGGTCTACCTGGCGATGATCGAGTCGGGGTTCAATCCCCGCGCCTACAGCTGGGCCCACGCCGTCGGACCCTGGCAGTTCATCTCCAGCACCGGCAAGCTGATGGGGCTCAAGCGCGACTGGTGGCATGACGAGCGTCGCGATATAGAAAAGTCAACCCGCGCCGCGGCCCGTTTTCTCAAGGACCTCTATGGGCGCTTCGATGACTGGTACCTGGCTCTGGCGGCCTACAATGCAGGTCCCGGTAAAATGTCGCGCGCGATCAAGAAGTACAAGAGTCGTGACTTCTGGAAGCTCTGTCGCGGTCGTTACCTTGCGCCCGAAACAAAGGCCTACGTGCCCAAGATGCTCGCCGTGGTGCAGATTGCCAAGCAGCCGGCCAAGTACGGTTTTGCCGATATCGACTGGCAGGAACCGCTGGCGTGGGAGACGGTGATCCTGCCGAGTTCAACCGATCTGGAGATCGTCGCCGATTTCTGCGAAGTCGACTATGAGACCATCAAGGCGCTCAACCCGGAGCTCAAGCGCTGGTGCACCCCCCCTGGGGCCAAGAACTACCAGATGCGCGTCCCGGCTGGTACCCGCGATCTGTTCGAGCCGCGTTACGCTGAGCTCCCCGCGAGCAAGCGCGCCAACTACCAGCACGTGCGCATCAAGAACGGCGACACCCTCAGTGCTCTGGCCAGGCGCTACGGTGTACGGGTCAAAGACATCATGACGATGAACAACATCCGCAACGCCAACCGGCTCAAAGTCGGCCAGGACCTGGTGCTGCCGCTGCGTAAAGGCTATAATCCCAAGGTCGTCGCGTCGCTCAAGGATGATCACAATAAGACCCGTCGCAGCTACTACACCGTACGCAAGGGGGACAGTCTCTGGAGCATCTCGCGTCGTTTCGGAGTCTCCACCAAGCAGCTGCGCGTCTGGAACCGGCTCGGCTGGAATAACATCATCCGCCCCGGTCAGAAGCTCAAAGTTTCTTAAAACTACGCCCGCGTGGCGTCAGGGGGAGCGCGTGGAACAGGCCCTGTTTCTTTCCCGTCCGACAGAACTTGCCGGTGACTACAGTCGTCTTCACTATGGCGCCGAGTTCTGCCCCTGGAACCTCTCCTCGGTAGCGGATATTCTCACCATGCGCGCCGCCTGCCGTGACCACGGCTGGCGTTTCTCCCTCGTTACCCCGGTGGTCGACCAGTCGGCTTATGCCCACCTGCAGGATCTGTTGAAACAGCTGCTCCCTGAACTCGACGCCGACGACGAGGTGGTGGTCAACGATCTCGGCTGCATTGAACTGGTGCGCGGATTACGCCCCGAGTTGTCGCTGGTGATCGGGCGTGCCCTTTCGGGGCAGAAGCGTGGCCCGCAGATCCTCGACCTGGAACTTAACGACGAGCAGCGCGACTACTTCCGTCAGGGGACCTGGTACAGCGACGCCAATCGTGCCCTGCTCACCGAACTCGGCATCGAACGGGTCGAGCTCGACAACCTGTTGCAGGGTGTTTCGCCACTCCCCGAAGGGTTCACGGGGGTGCTACACACCCCTTACGCTATGGTCACCAGCAGCGGCACCTGCCCGTTCCGCCCTCACGCCGACAAGGGGCCGTGCCCGGCACCGTGCGGTGAAGTGATGGTGTTGACCACGCCTGAGAGCCAGTTGCCGCTTTACCAGGGGGGGAACACCCAGTTTATTCGTCTCGATAACCTGCCAGAAAACCTTGCTGAACTCGGCATCGAGCGGGTTGTTCATCATCCCGTTTTGCCGCGCTGAAACGCCCGGCTAAGGCTTTGACTTTTCGTTTACGGGTCGTTATACTCGGCGTTCTCAAAAATGCCTGAAAGGTTCAATTACCATGCTGAATATTGTCATTTCGATAAGCCTATTTGCTCTTGCCGCGGCCGCAGCACATCTGCTCGGCGGGGTGCATCTTTTCATCGCCGGATTGATCGGACTTACGGTCTTTGTGCTCAGTTTCTTCCTGATCAGTCGCACCGTGATGAAGAAGCTCACCACGGTCATGGAGACCGCGCAGCGAGACATCATGGCGCAGCGGGTCGAAAAGGGGCTTAAGGTTCTCGAGTCGGCACGTAAGTACGCCAAGTGGCAGATCTACGTCGACGAGCAGATCGATTCGCAGATCGGCACCATTCTCTACATGAAGCGCGATTTCCCCAAGGCTTTCGAATACCTGAAGAAGAGTTTCGTGCGCAACTGGATCGCCATGGCGATGCTCGGCATCAGCTACATGAAGAAGCACAAGACCTCTGATATGATCGCTACATTCGACAAGGCTGTCAGCGGCAACCGCAAGGAACCGATGCTCTGGAACCTCTACGCCTACTGTCTCGAGCAGACGGGGGATCAGGCCAAGGGCATAGAGGTGATGCAGAAGGGGATCAAGAAGTGCGGTGGAAATGAGCTGCTAGAGTCGAATCTTGAGCTGCTCAAGAATGGTAAGAAGATGAACATGCGCGCCTACGGCGACCTGTGGCTGCAGTTTCACCTTGAGAAACCGGGGAACCTGCTCAAACAGCAGCAGAAGGCGGTGATGGGGCGGCGCAAAACGGTTGTCCGTCGCTAGGCAGCTGAAAAGCCAGCGTCTGCGGCGTTGCTTCCTCGCAACGCGACTCGACGTACGATGTACGCCCCGCCCCGTTCCTCGTCAGGCGCCTTGCATCTGCACCGTTTTGATTCGCTCCCTCAAAGGCGGAATCCATGGGTAAAAAGAACAAAGATTCAAAACCTAAAGATTTCAACAACAACCCCTTCAAGTCCTTGAAGGGGTTGTCTGTTTCTGCGCCGGAGGAAAAGGTCGACCCGGAGGCGAAGCCGGCGCCCAAGGCCGAACCGCCACACCCCAAGGGCGCCGACCGTGACAACCTCGATTTTCTCGAGGCGATGGCTGAACTGGGGGTGGAGGGGGAGAGGAAGCACGGCGTCAAGGCTCCCAAATTAGCACCCGTGGCGCCCGAAGAGCCTGAGGAGGACGCCGAGGCGTTGATGCTGGAGGCCCTCGGACACATGGATGTCTGCTTCGTAGACAACTTCCCTGTGGAGGACTCTGGCCAGCGGGCCCACCCGCGGCGCATGAAACAGGTGGAGAAGGGGCAGGTCGCCATCGACGGCGAGTGCGACCTGCATGGCACCTATGCCGACGAGGTCGAGCAGAAGGTGACCTGGTTTCTCGAAGATGCCAGGCATCGGGGCTGGAAGGTGGTGCGTATTATTACCGGCGCTGGGCACAGCAGCGTTGACGGGCCTGTACTGCGCCCGCGCGTCGAGCAGTTTCTTTCCTCTGCCGCCGGGCACCAGTGGATCGTTGAGTGGGGCCGTGCGCCCAAACGGCTCGGTGGCGACGGTGCGCTGATCGTCTTCCTGAGAAAGTAAGCCGATGCCGCGTGCCCTGGTGACCCTGCTTCTGCTGTTGGCGTTGTGTGTGCCGCTTCGGGTGCATGCCGCAGCGCTGCCGACGTCGGTGGTGGTGAGTTGGGTCTACGACGGTGACACCTTCAAGACCGATGAAGGCGACAAGGTGCGCCTGCTGGGGATCGACACGCCCGAGCATGAAGCCTCCGGGCGCGACCGCTTTTACCTGCGTCTGGGAGTGGATACCGCCACCCTGCGCCGGGTCTCAAAAGAGGCTCTTCAGTTCGTCATCCGCCACGCCAAGGGGAAGCGGGTGACGCTCACCTACGATCACACCACCTACGACAAGCACGGTCGTCTGCTCGCCTATGTGACGTTGCCCGATGGACGGATGCTCAACCGCCTGTTGCTCGAAGAGGGGCTGGCAGCGGTGTTCCGAAAGTTCCCGTTTCCGTTGAAGGAAGCGTTTTTGGAGGTTGAACAGAGGGCGCGAGCAAAGAAATTGGGGCTTTGGCGGGAATAACTAAGAGGTTTTTTCGGGAACGAAGCTCGTCGCCGAGGCGCCTGGCGCCGTCACGGATAAACACGTTTGTTGGCTTTCGATTTTATCTTGCGCCTCCTGGTCCATCGATTCCCCGGGATAAGCCAGCCGAAGGTTAAAAACTCCAGGCACATCCGCAACTTGTCAAACAACGAATAGCGCTGTCTCGGCATCTCGCCGGCGGGGGAGGCGTGCATGAAGTAGTCGGCGAGGAGGCTGCGGGCTTCCTCCAGGTGCTCTGGGGCCACCATAACGGTCTTGCGGTTGAGCAGCGGGATAGGCGGGCCGATATGCAGCGTGCCGAAGTGGTCGTTGTGCACGTAATGCGGGATGTCGGCGGACTCCAACAGGCTGCGCAGCAGCGCCAGCTCGATCTCGTTTTCGGGGTGGTGGAGTTTGATCATGGGGTTGTCATTGAATGCCTTATACCACCCGGATAAAGAATTCCGGGCAGGCGGCGGCGCAGTAGCCACACAGGATACAGTCTTCCCGTCGGACCTTGGCCTTGCCGTCCTCGAGATGAAGCGCGTGATTGGTGCAGGCCGGGATGCACGCGCCACACCCCTTGCAGAACTGCTCCATGATCAGGATATCGCGCCGCCGGCTCTCGAGCTGCTCCCACTCCTGCGGCTCGGCGATCCCCTCGTTGAACAGCTTGAGGTTGCCGTCGATCTCCCCCTTCGATAACAGGCCGACCGCGATGGCGTGCACCCCAGGCAGATCGAGCACGTAACGAAGGCTGGTACGTGCGTCCTTGATCAGGTTGCCGCCCGCCAGGACCTTCATGGCGTAGACCCCCTTGCCGGCAGCGGCGCATTTCTTGATCGCCGCCGCCATCTGCTCGGCGCTGCCGTCGATGATCCCCATGCCGGCCTTGTTGATCAACGGGTGCACCATCTCCACCTCGGGATGCTCGGCCGCCCGTTCGACGGCACTGATGTAGTGGCACGACACCCCTACGTGTTTGATCATCCCTTCCTGCTTCATCTTCAACAGCTCGGCAAACACCTCGGCCCGCTCTTCGAACGGGTTTTTCAGCCGTGCACCGTGCAGGTGCACGATGTCGAGGATCGGCACGTCGATCTCTCGCAACGCCCGCTCCACGTGCGTACGCGCATCGCCGGCGCTGGCCGCGTGGGTCTTGCTGGCGATCAATACCTCGCCGTCATAGCCCTCGAGACCTTCGTGGATGTGCTGGTAGGTATTGTAGAGCTCGGCGGTGTCGAGCAGGGTGACGCCCTGCTCCAGCGCGTAGCGGATCAGCTCGCCGCCTTCTTCGTGAGAGAGGTTGGCCTGCAGTGGTCCTAGCGGCAGGGTGCCGTAGACCAGGCGGTTGATGTTCAGCCCGGTTTGTCCGAGAGGGGACGGAGCATGCATAGATACCTCTTGAAGGTTGCGTTGTGATGTATTAGTCGAAATAGGAGCAGCAGTAGTCGGTGACGGTTTTGATCTTGAGCTTGAAGGAGGCGTTGCCGGGGACCTCGAAGCTCTCACCTCCAACGATGGTTTGCCAGCTGTCGCTCCCCGGTAGTAGTACCTCCAGTTCTCCTGCCGTAATTTCCATCAGCTCTTTTTCGGCGGTGCCGAACTCGTATTCTCCGGGGAGCATGATGCCGAGGGTTTTTTTTGTGCCGTCGCTGAAGAGTACAGCACGGCTGGTGACATTGCCGTCGAAGTAGATGTTGGCGGCCTTGGTGATAGTGACATTTTTGAATTGTGCCATGAGGGTCCTCGCTTGAATGTTAATCAGCCGACCACGGTTGCGGCGGGCAGGTGTAAAATCGGGGGATACTGGATTCCTTATAACATGTCAAAGCCTCCGTGAATACTCAGAAAAATACCAAGAAAAAGCCCCGCCACGTAATGAGGCGGGGCTTTCCTACCCTGCATGGTAGTCAGGCAGATGACTACATCACCTTCTGCCCGAACATCTTCTCGTAGATCTTCTGGAACTCACCGTCCTTGATCGCTTTCTTGATCTCCCCGGTGTCTTTGCTCATCCAGGTGTGCATCGGATCGTTGGTGAGCAGGTCGTCGATGTAGGCGTTGACCTTCTTGTCGTTGTAGTGACGTGCTTCGGGGATGAACTTGAAGTAGAAGTTGTGCGCAACGTCGTAGATGCCGTGCCACCAGGCGTAGTCGGGGCCCATCATTGCGGCGCCCATACGCGCGCGGCGACCTTCGTGGTGCCACAACTCCCAGTATTCCCACTCGACCGGGTTGGCGAAGGCGGCCGGTTTCTCCATAGCCTTGGATTCCTTGAGCAGCTTCATGATTTCGCCGGCCGGCTTGGCGAACTTCTCGTTGTAGAGGTTGACCAGTGCATCGTACTGGTAGTAATGCCCGCCTACGAAACGGCTCTGGTGGCAGTTGAGGCAGACGTCCTGCATGTTGCCGCGTTTTTTCTCCCAGTCGTCCTTGTGCTTGGAGACCGGCGGACGCAGGGTCCAGGAGATGCGCATGCCGACATCGTGGGTTGTGGTCTGGTTGCGGGTGGCGCTCATGTGACAGGTGGCGCAGGTCGGGGCTTCGTAGTAGTCCTTGCCGACGACCCACTCGTCACTGGCGAGGTTCATCTTCTCGCGATTGCCGTAGTAGGCGATGCCGTGTTTCGATTCTTCGTAAATCTCCTTCTGCGGGTGGTCGGGGCCGAGGTGGCATTTGCCACAGTTTTCGGGCTGACGGGCCACTTCCTTGGAGAATGAGTGGCGCGGATGGCAGGCGTTACAGGCCCCCTTGGAGCCGTCGGGGTTGAGGCGTCCGATACCACTGTTGGGCCAGGTCTTGGAGGAAAGCTTGTTGGGGGAATCGGGGTCGATAACCACCTTGCCGCCGTGGCAGGTTTCGCAGCCGACGATGGCGATCGGCTGGCCACCGGCGGCGTGGGCGAGATAGGCGTCGGCCGAGGCGAGAATTTCACCGGCATGGGCGTGGTAGGATGCGCTGGTCTCCTTCTCGATCTGTGCGTGGCATGTGCCGCAGTCCTTGGGGGTGACCAGGGTGGCGATCAGTTCTCCATTGTGCTCGAAGGCATCGACGTCGCCCTTTTCTGCTTGGTGGCAGTCGATGCAACCTACGTCATTCTGGGCATGCGCCGAGTTCTTCCATTGCAGGTACATCGCGGGGTTGCTCTTCTCGTGACACGAAGTACAGCTGTCGGCGAAGCTGTTTGCTGCGAACAGCAGTGGCAGAGCCAGCACCAACATAACCATCCCAACCTTTTTCATCTTTTCCTCCTTTTTCGGTTGTTTTCCCTAACTCTCACAATCTAGCCGTTAGTTAGGGAATGTCTAATTAGCGATCCCGATTTTCGCTTCTGCGTACCTTAGATGTCTCTAAGTCTCAAGGGTTTGACCTAAGTCAAAAAGAGGCAGTCGTCGATCATTATTTGCAGAGGTGACGTTGGCGAACTATCGTAAAGGGCGACGGGTAGCACCCTTTTTGTGAAACTGTTGAATGAAATGCTTGCCCGAGAAACGCACAAAAAAATCTCCGCGAAAAGCGGAGACGCATTCGTCATTTAGGCCCGAAGGCTGATGTGGGGGAACACTTTTTAGTAAACCGGTACAGCCCAGTTGTGGATGAATTCGATCACATGCAGGGCGTCGTCGGCAGCCTTGGTGAACTCGGTGGCGCCACCAAAGAGATACCATGCCGGTGGGTCGTTGAAGGTAACTTCGTTGTAGATCATTATTGGAGCGATAAAGAACCAGTCGTAATCGTCATCCGGCATTTCAACCGGTCCGGAGAGCAGCATCGGCTCGATTCCGGCGTAGCGGTTGTGGGTGTTGTGGGTGTATCCGGTGAAGTCGAAGTAATTCTGGTTGCCGTGGTCGTCTTCGTTAAGCCCCAACCAGGTATTGACAATGACGACCATGTCGAGACTGATGGTTCCGGTTTTGTCGGCGCCGGCGGCATACAGGGCGGCAGCCAGGTTCAGGTCGTTGTGGTCGAGAGCTTCTGCGGCGTGTTCACCGGGGCCTTTTGTGCTTTGGATGTAGCTGAGAGCGCCGAGGCTCGCGAGGTCTTTGGTTAGCCCGGGGATGAAGCCGTTCTGCATCAACTTCTGGTAGAGAGCGATGTTTTCAAGCGGCGAGTCAATCGCTTTGCTCACATCGCCAGTGGACAGGAACAGGCGCCCCGCGGGATCGAGTTCGATTGTATCTGCGCCGTTGAGGGCATTCAAGGCTTCAAGGAAAGAAGTTTCCAGGACGAAGTCTGGCGAACGTACCACGCTCATCCTTCCGAACTCGACTTCCTGTACCAGCAGGAGATCATCCTCGAGGAGTTCGCAGCTTCCTTCGACCAGCACCATGGACAGGATATCTCCATCTGTAGTGACTGGTTGCAGGCAGCCGTTGTTGTCGACTATTGGTATCCCGTTGCCATCACGCAGCACCACCCAGAGGTCGCCATAGTCCTCCCCCATAATCTCGCCCGGGGTCTGGTTCTTGTTGCCTGGTTTCTGGCCCGTGGAATCTTTCCCTGCCCAGTCGGGGCGATCCGAGGTGTCGTCTTCGGCGAAGCCGGTTGCGGGTGCCAGAAGCATGGCCAGGAGGGCCAGAAGAATCCAGCACAATCGTTTCATAATGTACTCCTTTCTCGGTCGTTAAGGACCATGTACCCCCACAGAGAAGGTTGGTGTCTTTATGTTAAATATATTTAATTTTTGGCGCCTTACAACCTGCTTTTTAGGGTTTCTTATATGTGATTTATTTATGCTAACGGTTCGATATTGCGAACTTATTGTAATCTTTAAGGGTTGAGGTGGGACGGTTTTTTTACTAATGAACGCAGCTCGAGAAAAGATGCAGCGCGGGACAGGTTGGGGCTTTTAATTAATTCGACAGCGGGATGTTTTGACACAAAAAAGCCGGATCATTTCGATCCGGCTTGAGTGATAGGTTAGTCCTGCATTTTGGTTTCTGCTGGCTTTTTACGTGGTGCTCGTTTTCGTGTTGTTTTTGGGGGCGTGGTTTCGTCGGACGCCCCGGTTTGGTCTGAAGGTCCCGTCGTGGCCTCGTCGGCTTTTTTGCGTGGGGCGCGCTTGCGACCCGGCTTTTTAGGAGTCTCCTCGGCCGGTGTGTCGCTTGCTGCGGGAGACTCTGTGGTCGTGGCCTCGTCGGCTTTTTTGCGCGGGGCGCGCTTGCGAGCCGGTTTCTTGGGGGTCTCCTCGGCCGGTGTGTCGCTTGCCGCGGGAGTCTCTGAGGTCGTGGCCTCGTCGGCCTTTTTACGCGGGGCGCGCTTGCGAGCCGGTTTCTTGGGGGTCTCCTCGGCCGGTGTGTCGCTTACCGCGGGAGTCTCTGAGGTCGTGGCCTCA
>PKUI01000122.1 GCA_002869605.1 Desulfuromonas sp.
ACTCCTCTTCATTTCGCTCCAGCAGGGTGATGCGGAAGCCGAACTCCGGGGTGCAGAACGAAGAAATCGGCACCGTGCAGATCCCGGTCGAAGCAAGCATGTAGTAGACGAAGCGCTTATCGAGGGAGGTTCCCGGCTCGGCGACCAATGCCTCGACCATTTCGCGAACCTCGTTGATCTCGATCGGCAGGGTCTGCTTGTGGGTCAAGGTGTTGGCCTTGAATACCACGCTCATGTAAAAGGCGCCGTTGGTGCGGTTGACCTTGATCCCGGGGACATCCTTGAGCAGGTCATAGGCGATGTTGGAAAACTTCTCGTAACGGATAATCCGCTCTTCGAGGTAGCCGGGATACTCGGGGTGGCTGAGCAGCTCGGGGATCGCCTTTTGCGGCAGCGTGGTCGAACAGACCTCGACCATTTTCGAATTGAGAATACTCTGCACATACTGGGAAAACATCGGGTCCTTGTCCATGTTGTAGACCTCGATCCAGCCGCAGCGTGAGCCGGGCCACGGGATCTCCTTGCTGATCCCCTTCATCGAGATGGCCGGGACGTCACCGATCAAATCGGATATCGGCTTGGTCGATTGGCCGTTGTAGACGATGTTGTGGTAGATCTCGTCGGCGATGATGAACAGGTCGTACTCCTTGGCAATCGCCACCATCTCCTTGAGAATCCGCTCCGGGTAAACGGCACCTGTCGGGTTGTCAGGGTTGATGATCAGGATGCCACAGATCGCCGGGTTGTACTTGATCGAAAGGCGCAGGTCATCCATGTCGGGGTACCAGTGATTGTCCGGGTCGAGGCGGTAGGAGACCGGGCGTTGTCCGGCATGGGCGGCTTCGGCTGAGGAGTGGGTCGAATAGGTCGGCGAGGGTCCGATGACGCGTGCCTCGCGACGCAGGAAGCCGTAGACCTTCTGGATGGCGTCGCCGAGGCCGTTGAAGAAGATGATATCTTCTGCCGTAATCTGGGCCTTGCCCCGCATGTTGGTCTGCTTGGCGAGAAACTCGCGGGTCTCCAGTACCCCCTTGGTGGCGCAGTAGCCATAGCTGCAGTCCTTCATCACCAGGTTGGCAACGATCTTCTTCATCCAGTCGGGGATCACCTCCCCTTTGGCGATCGGGTCGCCGATGTTCTCCATGTTGGTTTTGATGCCAAGCTTTTTCAGCTTGTCAGCAATTTCGACAATGGCGCGAATCTCGTAGGTGAGTTCGCCGGCACCGATATGGACGATATTGTTACGCATGGTTGGAACCTTCCTTCAGGGTTTTAAATATGAAAAGGCCATGAGCGTGAGCCCATGGCCTTTGGATATCTGGCATGATGGTATGTCAGTATAATCCTCCAAGGCTATGGGCCTCAATCAGACACGCGGCGGCCGCCGCGCTCATTGCTCGCGCGTTCGCGTTGGCTGCCTGGATGTTTGTTTGCTGCAGATACATGCTGTCCATTCCTTGGTGTTTAGCTGGTGTTATCACAGCAGGTGAGTCGTGTCAAGCCTGCCATCAGGAGCCGTTGGCGGTTTGCGGATAGTCGTGCTGCGTTTTCGGAGCGCTGATGCGGATGATGTCGTTGAGCAGCGCTTCTGCCTCGATGAACACAGCGTCGTCGTCGAGCTGCGCAATCCAGGCTTCAGAGTCCTTATCGTCGTCTGTGCTGTCACTGCCGTGGACATTGAGGTCACGCAGGCTGCTGAGCTTTTCGCGTTCCTGGCGTGCTGTGCTGATTTGCAGAGGAATCTGGGTGATGTCGCTGCGCTCCTTGAGCAGGCTGGCCTGCGCACGAACCTCAGCAAACAGAGAACTGTCCTGCTGGCGCTGAAGGCTGAGTTTGCGTAGCAGGCTGCGGTCAGGAAGCTTATCCTTCCAGGTAGAGTACGAGGTCTTGGCGATGGTGTCCCACGGCAGGGCATGGTCAAGGAAGCTTTCGCCGGTTTCAAGATGTTGCTGCCGGTCGGGCAAAATTATGTCTGGAATGACGCCGCGTGACTGGGTCGATTCGCCGCTGATGCGGTAGAACTTTTGAATGGTGACCATCAGGGCCCCGAGCGGCAGGTACTTTTGCATGTTGCGGAACGGCAGGTGACGATCCAAATCGACGACCGCCTGAACGGTTCCCTTGCCGTGGGTGTGGTCGCTGCCGATGATCAGAGCGCGATTGTAGTCCTGGAGCGCGCCGGCGAGAATCTCCGAGGCCGAGGCGCTGAAGCGGTTGACCAGCACCACCATCGGTCCGCCGTAAACGATCTCGCCGTCGGTATCACTCAGGGTCTTGACCGAGCCGTCGCCGTTGCGCACTTGGACGACCGGGCCCTGGGATATGAACAGCCCGGCGATCGACACGGCATCGGTCAAGGCGCCGCCGCCGTTGTTGCGCAGATCGAGGATCAGCCCGTCGAGAGGTGCCTCGCGGGTCAGCGCGGCGAGTTCGGCGCGCATGTCGGCGGTGGAGTTACGTCCCTCGCCGAACTGCGAGAAATCGCGGTAGAAGGTCGGTATCTTGATGTAGCCAAAGTGTTTATCGGGGTCACCGGAATCGAGCAGGGTCCCCTTGACAAAGGTTTCTTCGATCTGCACCACGTCGCGCACGATCGAGACCAGGGTATGGCGTCCGTCCGGTTTGCGCACCGAAAGGCGTACCGTACTTCCCTTGGGGCCACGGATCAGCTCGACGGCGTCACGCAGACGCATGTTGGTGATATCAACCGGCTCTTCGTCTCCCTGAGCTACCTCGAGAATCAGGTCCTCGGCGGACAGTTCCCCTTGCCGGCTGGCGGCACCACCCGGGATGATCGACACCACCTTGATGTAGCCGTCCTCTTCGCGCAGGGTTGCCCCGATGCCTTCGAGACTGCCGCGCATGTGGATGTCAAAATCCTCTTTCTGGCGGGGCGGGAGGTAGTTGGTGTGCGGGTCGAAGGCCAGGGTGACGGTGGCCAGGAAGTGGTTGTAGTGGTCCTGATCAGTCTCGTCAAGCAGGCGCTCGAAGTAGCCTTTAATGGTACGACCGACCTTCTCGCGGGATTCGCTCTCGAGGGCACTTTTCTGCTCCGTGGAGACATCTCCCTGCTGCTCGGCCTCCTCGAGCTTGTCGAGGTAGCGGTTGAGGGTTTGCAGTTTAAGGGCCTTGCGCCAGCGTTCGAGTATTTCGGCGCTGGTTTTGCAGAAATCGAGTTTTTCGGGGTCACTTTCGAAGGTCTCGTCGCGGGTGAAGTCGAAGGGGGCGGCGAGCAGGTCGAGGATCAGCGGGCGGATCTGGCGGATGCGCTGGTGCAGGGTTCTGCGCGCTGTTTCAGGGAGCCTGAGCTGGCCATCCTGAAAGTCTTTACTCAGGGATGCGGAAAGCAGTTTGAGTCGTGCGACGTCGTCCTGCAGCAGCAAACGCTTTTGCGGGTCGAGCTGCTCGAGATACAGGGAGAAGATATCGTGAGCCAGGGCGTCGTCGAAGGGACGTGGCTGATAGTGGTTGTTGCTGAGCTGCTGACGCAGGATGTAACTGAGCAGCTTGGCACGCCCACTGTCGACGTCGCTGTCGTTGGCCCCCAGATAAGCGGCACTGGAGAGGCCGATGACGACAAACAGTAACAGCACCAGGGAACGTTTGAACCAGATACGCATGGGATAGGATCCGTTCGGGAAATTGATCGGGAATAACTCAGAAGGTCTAATGTATCATGGTTAGCAGTTCAATGGCAAAAAGGGGTGTGAAATTAATCCAGCACGCAGACCACGAAGCAGCGGTTCAGGTAGAGGACCTGGTCGCCGACGATGAAGCGCAAAAACCCCTGGGAGCGGTTCATGAAGTCCTTGACGCGGCGGCCCCCCTCCGGAAGATTGACGTAGACTTCGGCGTCAATGCTTTTCCCGAGCACGGTCTGGACTGTAACGCGGTAGTGCTCACCCAGAGTCATCAACTCATCGAGTTCGATGTCTGCGGCGACCTGGGCAGAAACCAGCTGTTGCAGGTGGATCAGCATCATCCCTTCATCGGTCTTGATCGGAATGAACGGTTCGTCGCTGTTGAGCAGCTCCCCGACCCGTTGCGGACCGGAATGGAGGGCACCGTAAAGGTCGAGAAATACCTCCCCCCAGACTTCGCGACCGTCGCTGAGACTGAAGAGTACATTGCAGGTTTCCTTGGAGATACGTTGGCTATCCATGAGTGCCTCGCACGCTTAGTTTTTGGGGGCCTGGAACAGGGCCTTGTTGGCCGCGAAGCGGTACGCCTCGTCGGGGCTGATCTTCTTGGCGGTGAGCAGCGCCTGCAACGCCTGGTCCATGAGCTGCATACCCTCTCCCTTGGCGGTCTGGATGATGCTCGGGATCTGGAAGGTTTTGGCCTCGCGGATCAGGTTGGAGATGGCGGTGGTGACGATCATGATCTCCAGCGCCGCAGCGCGTTTGCCGTCGACGGTGCGGCACAGCTGCTGGGCGACCACACCTTTGAGCGATTCGGCGAGCATGGCACGGATCTGTTCCTGCTGCTCCTGGGGGAAGACGTTGATGATGCGGTCGATGGTCTTCGCGGCGCTGTTGGTGTGCAGCGTGCCGAACACCAGGTGGCCGGTTTCGGCCGCGGTGATCGCCAGCTCGATGGTTTCGAGGTCGCGCATCTCGCCGACCAGGATGATGTCGGGGTCTTCACGCAGCGAGGCTTTCAGTGCGTTGGCAAACGACTTGGTGTGCCTGCCGACCTCGCGCTGGTTGATCAGGCTTTTCTGGCTCTGATGCACGAACTCGACCGGGTCTTCGACGGTGAGGATATGTTCCTTGCGGTTGCGGTTGATGTAGTCGATCATTGCCGCGAGGGTGGTCGACTTGCCGCTACCGGTCGGGCCGGTGACCAGAATCAGCCCCTTCTTGTAGTTGGTCAACTTGAGAATGGTATCGGGCAGCCCGAGCTGTTCGACGGTAAGAATCTCCGAAGGGATGATTCGGAACACCGCGCTGACGCCGAGACGGCCGACGAAGATATTGGCGCGAAAACGCGCCTTGAGAGCCGGTACCTCGTAGGCGAAGTCGAGATCGAGGGTGTTCTCGAACTTGGAGCGTTGCCCTTCGTTCATGATCTCGTAGACCAGCCCCTTGATCTGATCGTGGCTGAGGCGCTGTTGCATGACCGGGGTCAATTCCCCGGAGATTCTGATCAGTGGGGGGTTCTGTGGGGAGAGGTGCAGGTCGGAGCCACCGTTCTCCTTGAGCATCTTGAAAAGACCGTCAATTTTAGGCATGGTTAGGCAGCCTCCATCGGGCGCAGGTTCTTTAATGGAACAAAGCAGTTTATGCAGGGAGTGTGCCCGCAGATCGAAAGGCTTTAATCTGGGGGGGATTGGGTCGAGATGGCGCTCCTTAGATTGTATTTGGACAAAAGCTTGCCGCAATCAATGACAATATTAAGTCACTTCAGCCGACTATTTAGTTACGATAGCATAATATGGATCAATCTCACAGGGGGTAGATATGGGAGAACAGGGGATAGATTTTCTGGCCGGCGACGCGCTGTTGCTGGTCGATGTGCAGATTGACTTTTGCCCGGGCGGGAAACTGCCGATTTCCGAGGGGGACCGGGTGGTCCCGTTTCTCAACGATTGCATCGAGGCGGCGGAAAAGGCCGGGATCCCGATTATTGCGAGCCGAGACTGGCACCCGCGTGAGCACCCGAGCTTTCTCGAACAGGGGGGCGACTGGCCGACGCACTGTGTGCAGGACACGGCTGGTGCGGCATTTCATCCCGATCTGCGTATCCCTGAAGAGGCGGTGGTGCTGTGCAAGGGGACCCGTTTCGACCAGGATCAACTCAATGCCTTTGACCAGACCGGGCTCGAGGTGTTTCTGAGGGAGCTCGGTGTACGACGTCTGTGGGTTGCCGGACTGGCCCTCGATGTTTGTGTGCTGCTGAGTGTCGAAGGGGCCCGCGAACATGGCTTCGATGTCGAGGTGCTGCTGGGAGGGTGTCGCCCGGTGACCGAAGAGGGGGGGCTGGAAGCGCAGGCGCGCATGCAGCTCGCCGGCGCCCATCTGCATCGTGGCTAGCACGAGTCGCGTTAGGTGTTGTCTGAGCTGTTGCTGGTGAAGAAGCCGCGCAGACTCTCCAGGACTTGTGGATAGGTGCCGCGCAACTGGCGGGCCGGGGGCAGTGAACGCAGAAACAGCTGGCCGTAGCCGCGGCGGGTGACGCGACAATCAAGGATCAGAACCACCCCGCGGTCGCGGCGGTGGCGAATCAGGCGGCCGAACCCCTGCTTGAACTTGAGTACCGCCTGGGGGAGGGTGTAGTCGTTGAACGGATCGCCGCCGCGCGCGGTGATCGACTCGGCGCGCGCCTCGAGGATCGGTTCGGTCGGTACCTTGAAGGGGAGCCGGCAGATGATCACTTGCTCCAGGGCGCGCCCCGGTACGTCGACCCCCTCCCAGAAGGAATCGGTAGCGAACAGCACGCTGGTGGTGTCGCTGCTGAAACGCTGCAACAGGCGGTGGCGATTCTCCTGACCCTGGCGCAGACAGGTGTAGCCGCGTGCCTCGAGGATCGGGGCGAGCTCGCTGTGGATTCTCTGCAGCAACGAGTAAGCGGTGAACAGTACGAAGGTACGGCCGTCGGCGGCGAGGATAGCCTGCTCGATGGCGTCGCGTGCCGCTGCGGCGAAACCGCCGCTACCCGGCTCCGGGAGATCGTCCGGCAGACCGAGTAGCGCCTGGCGAGGGTAGTCGAACGGCGAGGCGAGTTGCAGGTTGGCAAGCCGTTCTTTGGATACCAGGTCGAGCCCGCTGCGGCGGATGAAGTAATCGAAGCGGTTGTCGACGGTCAGCGTGGCGCTGGTCATGACCACCGTGCGCATCCGTTCGAACAGCGCCTGCTTGAGATGGCTCGCCACCTCGATCGGGGCGCTGCACAACCTGACAATCATCCCCTGCCCCCTGCCGATACGCCCCTGTACAATCTCCAGCCAGCAGCAGGTCCCTTCGCCGGGAGCACAAAAAAAGGCGATTTCATCGGCCAGCGCGGCCACTCGCAAGCCGAGGCCCGAGAGGTCGTCGATCTGCGGAGCGAGTTTTTCCTGGCACTCTTTGGGCAGGCGTTTGCACTGCCGCACGAACTCGCGGAGCTGTGCGGAGAGCTCTGCAGTCTGGCGCGACAACTCCTTGAGCGGCACCAGAGCGTCCTGCCAGGCCGGATGAGTGCTGAAGGGGGGGATCAGTCGCTGCCGGATATCTTCCCGATCCGGTAGGGTGCGGGAGAGAATTTCGAGGGCGGTATTGCCGGTCCCTTCCAGGACCATGGTACTGCGCAGTAGCAGTTGCTTACGCAGTGAGTCGAGCTGCTCGGCGTGGTCGTGCAGGGTGCGGTAGAGTTCGTCTTCGTGGTCGGGGAGTTCGCGCCCGAGGTTGTCGAGCAGTCGCGGCAGCAGCCCGCGCTCGGTTTTGCGGGAATGACGCAGACGGTTGAGGGTCCGGGCGAAGGCGAAGCGGGTGGTCTGTCCGGAGAAGAAACGGGTCGCGACGTCCTCGAGGTGATGTCCTTCGTCGATGACCAGATGGGCAAACGGTGGCAGGACGGCCGCGGCGGAGTAGTTGTCGGTTTCGTGGCGTAGGGCCAGGTCGGACAGCAGCAGGGCGTGGTTGACGATCAGCAGATCGGCCTGGGCGGCCATGCGGCGCGCGCGGTGGAAAAAGCACGCACTGTACTGTGGGCAGCGTACCCGCGAGCATTGATCGACTTCGCAGCAGATTTCCTCCCACACCGCTTCGCGCGGTACGAAGGTAAGCTCGTCGCGCGAGCCGTTGCTGCTGTTTTCCGCCCAGGTGAGCAGCGATTGTAGCTCCTGCTCCTGCTCACTGTCGAACAGCCCCGGCTCCGCTTGAACCTGCAGGGCGCGCCGGCGGCACAGGTAATTGCCGCGACCCTTGACCAGCACTGCGCGAAAATCGAGATCGGTGGACTGCTGCAACAGCGGAATGTCCTTACGGATCAGCTGCTCCTGGAGATTGATGGTGTTGGTCGAGATGACCACCCGCTCCTCGTTGTGCAGTGCCCAGAGGATAGCGGGAATCAGGTAGGCGAGGCTCTTGCCGGTTCCGGTTCCGGCTTCGATGACGGTCAGACGCTGGTGGTTGAAGGCGTCGGCGACCGCAGCTGCCATCTGCTGCTGTTCTTCTCGCACCTCGAATTCGGGGAGCGCGGTGGCGATAACGCCGCCCGGTTGCAGGTAGCTCACAACGGCGTGGGGATCGATGCTCTGCTGAGGTTGTGGCGCGAACGGCTCGACGACCTTATATACACTATCCACAAGGTTGTCCACAATGTAGAAGGCGACACCGAGCGAACCGAGGCGCGAGGCAATTTCGAGGTCTGCAGCGGAAGGTTCGAGAGTTCCGGATGGGTGGTTGTGGATAACGACGTCACCGTAGCGACAGGTCTGCAGGATCGCCGGCACGGCCTCGTGGTTGCCACGCGCCAGCGCTTCGGCGGAGCAGACTCTCAGCTGTTCGTCGGTCGAGCCGCGAAAGAAAACCTCCCGTCCTCCCGCAGCGGCGATTTCCTGGGCCAGCAGTCTTTGCACTTCTGTTGTGAGCGAGGTTTCCAATACGGCTTCCATACGGCGATTATAGAGTGGTAAGGGAACCGTGGGAAGAGTTTGTTCACCGGCAGTGGCCACGATTTAATGTGTTTTGTTGCTGCACAAATTTTTTTCATGTAATGTGGGTGGTTAGTGATTTTGGAAGTTTATGGAGAGTCCGTGTCGATGAGTCTCGACTTGCTGCAACAAATACTCCCTTGGTTCAATCGCGG
>PKUI01000010.1 GCA_002869605.1 Desulfuromonas sp.
CCCAAGATCAAGAAGTTCGTGGGCATCGAGGTTATTGCCCGCCCGCGCCATGATCTGAAGATTGGGGAAATGCTTTTTAGCCGTGGACACGAGCGTGCTGACCGTCGAGAAATCATCCGTAGCAATGAAAAGGATACGGGCGCTGTCTGCACCTGCCGAATGGAGAATATCCAACCGGGTGGCATCACCGTAAAAAACCTTGAACCCCATCTTGCGCAGCAGATCAACCTGGTCGGAGTCGCTATCGAGGATGGTCGCTTCGACACCGTTGGCACGCAGATAACGCCCCAGGGTACTCCCAAAAGAGCCGAAGCCAGCGATAATAACCGGGTGCTCGGTGTCAATGGCGTCGGCCGCCCTCTCTTCCTGCTCCGGAGTACCGAACCGTGGCAAGACCAGCCGTTCGTTAATCAGCATCAAGACCGGGGTCAGGGTCATGCTGATCGCCGTTACCGCCATCAAGGTATCGGTCCAATTGCCGCCGAGGATCTCCAGTCGGTCGATGAAGGCGAGCAAGACAAACGCAAATTCCCCGACCTGAGAGAGGCCGATGGCAAAAATACTGTTCTGGTCAAAAGAGAGCCGAAACAGTTTCCCGGCAACAAGCAAAATGGTCGCCTTGACGGCCATGATCCCCATCACCAGGGACAAGATGACCCCGGGGCTCTCAGAGAGCAGACTGAAATTGATCGAGGCACCGACCGCAATAAAAAAGAGTCCGAGCAGCAAGCCCTTGAAGGGCTCGATATCGCTTTCGAGCTCATGGCGAAACTCGCTGTTGGCCAGGAGAACACCCGCAAGGAATGCTCCGAGAGCCGGGCTCAGCCCCACCAACTGCATGATATAGGCAATGGCGACAATGATCAGCAGCGCTGCGGCAACGGATAGTTCCCGGACACTCGCCTTGGTGATAATGCGGAGAAAGGGGACCACGACATAACGCCCAAGAATAAACACCACGACCACGGCCAGCAGGACTGAGCCGGCCTTCAGCCAGACCGGCAGGCCGTCAAGCAGCGTTGGACCATGCCCGTGTTCCGCAGCGGCGCCTCCCTGCAGGGCAAGAAACGGCAACAGCGCCAGTATTGGTATGACGGCAATATCCTGAAACAGCAACACGGCAAAAGAGCTTCTTCCGGCCAGGGAGCTGCCCAGTCCCTTCTCCTTGAGGGATTGCATCACGATCGCCGTCGACGAAAGGGCCAAGGCCAGGGCCACGGCAGTAGCCCCCCGCCAGTCGAGTCCCATCAGCCTAAAGCCGCCGAACAAAACAAGGGAGGTCAGGCCCAATTGCAGCGACCCCAACCCGAGAATGCGATTGCGCATTTTCAGGAAATGGGCCGGTTCCAGTTCGAGGCCGATCAGAAAGAGCATCATCACCACACCGAACTCGGCGAAGTGCATGATATCCTCCCCCTCATGGCCAACGAAGCCGAAACAGAAAGGACCGATGAGAATCCCCGCCAGCAGATAGCCGAGTACTGACCCCATCCCGGCACGCTTGGCTAAAGGAACGCAAACCACCGCCGCCGCAAGATACACGATGGCCTGACCCAATATCCCGCCAGTCATGACTGTTCCTTTCCACTCAGGTCGGTGATCCAGTCATTCAGAAACGTATGTTGCCTGATTGTTTCAAGGGGAGGAGAGTCTGCCAGTGCCACGAGCACCTGCCTGTACTGCTCGGCATAGTTCGCCAACATGCTGTCATTCAAAAGATAGGTTCCCTGGACCGCAAAAGGTGGCAGCCAAGTCATCCGGCAGAGGTTGGAGGACTGCTCCAGGGGGCGCAGCAATTCCCCTACGGTGTAGCGATTGAAACCGCCGTGGGAATAGCTTTCGCGGGTTCCCCCGGAGGTAATCGCGCAGAAAATCTGCTTGCCGACGAGGTTTCCAGCCCCCTCCCCGTGTGCCCAGCCATGTTCAAAAACCAGGTCCACCCATTGCTTGATCATGGCCGGTGCCCCATACAGATAAAACGGGCTGTGCCAGACAATGATCTGATGGGAAAGCAAAAGCTCCTGCTCACGCGCGACATCGATATTGAAGTCCGGGTAGTTTTCGTAGAGATCATGGATGGTAATGAACGGCTGATCTCGAAGTCCGTCCAGCAAGGCCTTGTTGGTTCGAGAATTTTCGTAGCGCGGATGCGCGAAGAGAATCAGTACCTTTTTCATGCCACAAGGTATATGCAAATGCACGGTTGAAGTCAAGGCCATCTATCCAGATAAATCCATGCAATTTCAAGAGGTTGACCACTGAAGGTAACGACGGACATCGCCTCGAGCAGAGAATCCAAGGGGAAGATAAGTGAGTTTGAGCAGGCAGAAACGGTAGGAGTCCCATCGTCAGCTACTCCAGCCTAGACCTACCCCCCCGGCGCTGAACCGAAAAAAACAGCTAGCGGCTCATCTCAGCAAGGATCCTCGTACCCCAGGTCCCAACGCTGCACCCGTTTGACCTTCGCAGTCACGGCCAATGCGCCGAGATAGCCGCAGCTGAGGGCAAAAGATCTCAGCACCCAGCCGTCCTGAGAACTCGTTTGAGCGGCAGTAAAACCGCCCCCCTGGGCCTTCAAAAGCGCCTCTTTCCGGGTCCAGATCCGGTAAAACGCCCGCCGCCTCCGTAGTTCCGGATAACGCTTCCAACATTCTACTTCCGCAGGCGAAAAATAGTGCTCTGCCACCTTGTCGTACCCGAGCTCAGGATCGATCAGCTCGACATCGACTCCAAGCTCACTCCCTGCGCTAATCGCAAACACCCCCCATAATCCGGCATGCGAAAGATTAAAGCGGAAGGTTTGATGCGGCGGGGCTCCCAGGCTCGGCTTTCCATGCTCCCCGTAACAGAACTCCAGGGTTTTGGGAGCCAAAGCGAAATAGCGCGCGAGGACCTGGCGCAGGCGTGCGCGCCCCACGATGAAACGGGCACGCTTCACAGGATCGATCAGACGCGCGGCCCGGTTCAGCTCATCAGGGCAAAGCAGCTGCTTGAGGCGCGGCAGTTCGGACTCGGGAGGATCTAGACGGAAACGCCAGAGGTCGACCCGGCCGCCAGATAGAGAAGGGGTTTCTGGGGGAGACCGCCAGGGACTGAGCGGGAGATGAGCTAATGGTTCGCAAGCCATGCCTTGAGTCGCTCCAGCCCCTGGTCGATGCTGATCTCGGGGACATAACCGAAATCCCGCCGCGCGGCGCTGATATCGAACCAGTGGGCGGTCGAAAGTTCCCGGGCCACGAAGCGGGTCATGCGCGGTTCTCCCGGCAGCCTCAGCAACCCGTAGACTTTTTCCAGAACCGCTCCTACCACGTACGCCAGGCGCGGCGAGATGCTCCCGCGCACCGGCGGGATGCCGCCGGCGGCGAGGATACGGTCGACCATCTCCCAGACCGGCAGCGGCTCATCCTGGGAGATGAAGTAGACCTTGCCGGCGACCGGCGAGCCGGCGTCCAGATGCTCAGCGGCCTGCAGGTGGGCCTGCGCGGCGTTGTCGATATAGATGGTGTCGACCAGGCAGTCGCGTTCGCCGATGCGGCGCAACGCCCCCTTGGCGCCCCGCTCGAGGATGCGCGGCGTAAGGTGGTTGTCCTCCGGTCCCCAGATCAGGTGGGGGCGTAGCGAGACCGTCGCCAGCTGCGCACCGTTGGCCGCCACCACCAACTGCTCGGCTTCGGCCTTGGTCTGCGGGTAGAAGGCTTCGAAGTGTTCGGGGTAGGGAACCGACTCGTCGACCCCCTCCATGTCGCCACCGTCAAACACCACGCTCGGCGAGCTGGTGTAGACCAGCTTGCTGACCCCCTGCGCACGGCAGGCGTCAATCACATTGCGCGTACCGACCACGTTGGTGCGGTAGAACGCCTCGTATGCCCCCCACACCCCTGCCTTGGCGGCGACGTGGAAAACGATGTCGCAGCCGGCAGCGGCACGCGCCACAGCAATCGCGTCGTCGAGCTCGCCCTGGCAGTGTTCGATCCCAAGCGTCGCCAGTTCGGGATAGGGGTTGCGGGAAAAGCTGCGCACCGCATCGCCCCGCTCGAGCAGCTGCTTGACGATCGCCTTGCCGAGGAAGCCGCCACCACCGGTCACCAGCGCCTTCATGACAGCTGCTCCTGTGCCCAGACGGCGAGCTTCTCGCGGAAGATCTTGGCGTTGTGGCGGATATCGACCGGGAAGTCGGGATGGAAAAGGATCTCGCCGATGCTTTGGGTGTGCGCGTGTGCTGCTCCGATCTCCAGCAGTTCGGTGCGGATGCGTGACTGCTCGGATGCCGCGACCTGTTTCTCCAACTCCACGCACAGTACCGGGCGCTGCTGGCCCGGTTCACCGACCCCGACCAGGGCGGTGCGGAAGACCTCGGCGTGGGTATTAAAGACCGCTTCGCAGGGGATGGTGAACAGGGTCTCGTCGCCGCTAATTACGCGGTGCGCCTTGCGCCCACAGAACCAGACGCGCCCCCTGGCGTCGCGGTAACCAAGGTCGCCCATGCGGTGATAGAAACCGTGCGCGGTATCGTCAGCGACGGCAATCTTGCCAAACTGCGTGGAGGTCTCGCGGTTGAAGTAGCTGCGCGTCACCTGCGGACCCTTGACGGTGATCTCGCCGATTTCTCCGTCGGCGAGCACCAGACTCTCGTCCCAGCGCTCGATCGGCGCATCGCTGATGCGGATGATCTTGAGGTCGATATTCGGCACCGGCACACCGACGCAGACCCCCTCCCCCCGGTCGGTAGCGGCCCGTGTTTCACCGAGGATTTCGCGGCTACCGATCGAGCAGACCGGCAACGCCTCGGTAGCGCCGTAGGGGGTAAACACCTCGGCAGGATCACCGAGCATCGCGGCGAAACGGGCCAGCACCGTCGCCGGCACCGGCGCGCCGGCAGAGATCGCGCGCTTGAGGCTCGGCAGCGTAAGACCATGCTCTTCGCCGTAGCGACCGACGCGGTTGATCAGCGCCGGCGAACCGAACATGGTGGTGACCTGGAACTTGTCGATCGCCGCGAAGATCTTGACCGGGTCGACTCCGGCCGGACGGGTAAAGTCCATCTCCGGCACCACCGAACTCATGCCGAGGGCGGGGGCGAACAGGGCGAACAGCGGGAAGGTCGGCAGGTCGATCTCGCCGGGGCGGATGTCGTAGACCTGGCGCAGCATCTCGACCTGGGCGGAAAAATTACCGTGGCTGTAGACCGCGCCCTTCGGCACCCCGGTGCTGCCGCTGGTAAACAGGATCGCCGCCGTCTCGTCACCTTCGACCTCGGCCGTTGCATAGTCGACCTCGGCGGGAAGCGTCGCCAGCTGCTTCGCCAGGCTGGTACCACCCCACAGCAGGCGCCGACCGACGGTCACCAGGATCTTCAGGGTCGGCTTGCCCCAGCCGAGCAGCACGCGCGCCAGGTGCGCCTTGGGGATGCCGAGAAACGCCTGCGGCTGGGCCTCGGCGAGGCAGGTCTTGAGGTTTTTAACCCCCATGCCGGGATCAACCAGCACCGGCACCGCGCCGACCTTGAACAGCGCGAAGGTCAGGGCGAAAAACTCGAAACCGGGGGTCACCATCAGCACGGTGCGGACACCGCGACGGATGCCGAGATCCTCGAGGGCACGGGCACGGCGGTTACTGGCGCGATCGAGCTCGGCGAAGGTAAAGCTTTGATGCAGGGGCTGTCCCTGGCGGTCCTGCCCGACCGGGATATGGATCGCCGGCGTATCGGGCTGCAGGGCTGCCATCTTCGGCAGGTAGGCTGCGACATTGAGGGGGGCTGTGGCGCTCACGACGCGTCGGCGGAAAGCGGATGGGCTTGCAGGAACTGCTCGATGATCGGGATCACCTCGTCCTTGGCGTCCTCGAGGATGTAATGCCCGCAGTCGGCAAAGGCATGCACCTCGGCGTGCGGGAAGCGGCGCTGCCACTCGGCAAGAAAATGGCGGTCAAAGACGAAATCCTTCAACCCCCAGCAGATGGTCATCGGCAGGTTGGTGAAACGGCCCAGCCCCTCCTCGACCTCGCTGATCAGTGCATAACCGGGATCCCCCTGCTTGAGCGGGATATCCTGCACGAACTTGAGGGTCGCGATGCGGTTGCTCGTGGTGTCGTAGGGGGCGCAGTAGGCGCCGCGCAGCGCCTCGGGCATCGGGTTGCGCTTGCAGCCGACACGCGACGCCATCAGCGCAAACATGTTGAGCTTGAGCACCAGGAATCTGCCGAGCGCGGTGTCGCGACAGATCTTCAGCGCCAGCGGGAACTTCTTGCTCGCCGGCAGGTGGAAAGCGGCGGTGTTCAGGATCACCAGACGCGCGATCCGCTCCGGGTGGCGCGAGGCGTAGGCCATGCCGATCATGCCGCCCCAGTCATGCACCACCAGGGTGATCTTCTCGCGAACACCAAGATGCTCGAGCAGCGCCTCGAGGTCGTCGACCCGCCGCTCCAGGGTGTAGGGGTAGTCGTCGGCCGACGGCTTGTCCGAGAGTCCGCAGCCGATATGGTCGGGGACAATGACACGATAATTTTCGCGCAACGTCTTGGCCAGGTCGCGGTAGTAAAACGACCAGCTCGGGTTGCCGTGGACCATCACCACCGGGTTGCCCTGCCCCTCGTCGAGGTAGTGGTAGCGCAGACCGTCACGGTCGAGGAAACGGTTCTTAAAGGGGTAGAGATTGTCCATTACCATTGAATCGCCAGCATCAGGCAGTTGAGACCGCTGCCGATCCCCAAGAAGCCGACGATATCGCCCGGCAGCAGGAAGTCGCGCTCCTTGGCAATCGCGGCAGTCACCGGCAGGGAGACGGTGCCCATGTTGCCGAGGAACTCGAAGGTGGTGAAGTCCTTATCCGGCGACACACCGAGGGTCTGCAGGATCAGCTTCTGGTGAGCCTCACCGACCTGGTGACAGATCACCTTGTCGATCCGCTCGGTCGAGAGCGACAGCTCCTTGAGGAAGGCATCCCAGGTCTTCTTGCCGAGCTCGACACCGTGCTTCATCACCGCCACCGCGTCGGTCTCCATGTAGGGGACGTGGTTGCTCGGATCGTCGGAGTTGATCCCCCAGCGGCACAGGGTGTGGTGCTGCGGCTCGGCGAGGTTGATGCCACCGAGCAGGCGCGGGCGCCGCGTCGGCGAGAAGGAGCCGTCGGTGAGCAGCACCGCGGCCGCCCCCGAACCACCGGTGAGGGTCGCGAGGGAGTGGGTGAAGGTCTCCATGGTCGGATCGTCGAGCATTTTCTGAATCATGATCTCGTTGATCTCGCGCGAGCTCTCGCACGCCACCACCAGCCCGGCGCGGATCTGGCCGAGCTCGATGCGGTTGGCGATATCGAGCACCCCGTTGAGCACCCCGAGGCAGGCATTGGAGGTATCGTAGACGGCTGCCGTCCCCGATACACCAAGAGCCGCTGCGACCTGGCAGGCGGTCGCCGGTTCGAAGTGCTCGCGACAGACCCCGGCGTAAACCACCGCGCCGATCTCGCTCGGAGCGATATCACGCTCGCGCAGCGCCTTCTTGGCCGCCGAGATCGCGCCCTGGGAGATCGGGGTGTTCGGACGCCACCAGCGCCGCTCGCGAATACCGGTCAACGCTTCCAGCTGTCCAGCGGGGATATGCAGAGCATCGTACATCGGCTTGAGCCGGTTCTCGAGCTCCGTCGAGGTAACAACGATCGGGGCTAACTCGTAGCCGACCGACTCGATATAGACACGTGAATACTTCATTCAATCACCATCGTTGTGACATTACTTATGCAACCTTCGACCGCAGATGCATGCTTACTGCCCGGGTCGAATCCCGCACATACTACCCGCTGACGACCGTGCAGGCAAGGTTTAGCTGCCGCCACCCACAAAGCCGCCTAGCGCAGGCGGACCGAGAAGTCCTTCATCTGGTAGATCACCTTGCCGTCGACAGTCAGGTAACCGTCGGCCTTGAGCAGACGCTGCGCGTCGTCGACCGCGGTGACCACCGCCTCGACTGTCACCAGCTGGTTGCTCGGAACAATCTGCCCACGGTAGTTCCAGCGATGCTGCTCGCCTAGGGCCACGGTTTCGAGCACGCTGTCGGGGCTGCCGTTCCAGCGCCTGACCGCCAGCAGCTTGAGCAACTGCAGGAACGACTCGAGCCCCAACGAGCCGGGGCAGACCGGGTCCTCGTAAAAGTGCGCCTCGAAGAACCACTCCGCCGGATCGACCGTCTTGGTGCCACGCACGAAGCCGAGCCCGGCCGGTCCACCATCGGCGACGAACAGTTCGATCTGTTCGATCATGCGCAGCTTGCGCTCCGGATACGGCGCCTCGTCCGGGTAGGCGAACCGCTCGCCGCGCGCCATTTCGCTATCGCTTGGCAGGTAGGGGGTCGCCTCGCGCACCCCGACCTGTTGGGCCAGCGACTCGGCGGAGAAGAAGCCGAACACCGTGTCACCAGTGTAGACCGGCCCGTGTTGGTCGCTGATCTCAAAGTCGTAGCTCTGGATGATCATGCCTCCGCTGCTGGAGATGCGCGTGATCTTGACATTGGTGGTCAATGTCCCCGATGCCGGGGTCACCGGGCGGTGCTGAACCGCGTTGCCGTCGAGGTTGCGGAACTTGAGGTCGGTGTTGCTGGTCAGCGCCGAACCGAGATAGGCGGCCAGCCAACCGCACGGCTGCAGGCCGGTCTCGAGCAGCACGCTGAACGGCATCTCCGGCTGGCGCCCGGCCGCAAAGTACCAGGCATCGGCCGGCACGTCGTACTCG
>PKUI01000086.1 GCA_002869605.1 Desulfuromonas sp.
CGGCGGTGATGTGCGCTTCGGTGGGGTCTACGATCTGCTGGGGCTCTCTAACCGTTACGATTCGGAGCACATCCTCGTACGGTTTGCCGTCGTCCAGCTGCGACGCATGGCCCGGTGGCCATAGCCGTTTCCTACTCAATTGTCCCGACTCATCTCTTTGCTCGCCGTTTAATCCATTTTCGGCACACCGATTGCTTATTCTACAAAACAACTGGCCGTCTAACGTGTGTATGAGCGTCTCTGCGGGCTCCTCTCCCACCCAAAAACAACCGTTTCAACCTGAAGGATAGACTTTCCAATGGATCGAAGAAGTTTCTGTAAAAACACACTGTTAGCATTGACTGGAGCGGCACTTCCGCTCCCGGCCTGGGCCCGTACCTCCCCGTTGTTTGACACCCACCGCGAGCTCTCTTTCTACAACACTCACACCGGGGAATATGCCGAACGTGTCATTTATTGGTCACGCGGTGTCTACGTTTCTGACGGTCTGACCGAGATCGACTACCTACTGCGCGATCACCGCAGCAACCAGATTGTTGAAATCGATCACAACCTGCTCGACACCCTCTACCTGCTGTCGCGCAAGCTCGAATGTCAGGAACCGCTGCATATCATTTCCGGTTATCGTTCGCCGACCACCAACGCCGAACTGCGCCGTAACAGCGATGGCGTCGCCAAACGTTCGCTGCACATGCAGGGCCGTGCCATCGACATCCGTCTGCCGAGCTGCGACCTGACCCATCTGCACCAAACAGCGCTCAACTTGAAAAGGGGTGGCGTCGGCTATTACCCCGACTCGCAGTTTGTCCACCTCGACTCTGGACGTTTCAGAACCTGGCAAGGTTAAGCTACTCCGCACCTCTTTATTAAACCATTTCTACAGCCTCCAGGAGCGCATTTGCCCTGGAGGCTTTTCTGTTTCCCCTCCCGCTATTTATTTACCGGTAAATTTCCGTTGAATTTTACTTGACACCCCACTCTACGTGCAATAGTGTGCATATACACAAAACAAACGTACAGGAGGAAGTCATGACCATCTGTTTTCCCATCACCAACGACCAAGGGCTCGAAAGCGAAGTAGTCGATCATTTCGGCTCGGCGCCAATGTTCGTCGTCGTCGATAGTGACACCCAGCAGGTCAAGAACATCGTCAATCGCGACCTGCACCACGCCCACGGAAGCTGCTCGCCGCTGAAAGCGCTGGGAGAGACCAGCGTCGATGCCATTGTCGTCGGCGGTATCGGTGGCGGCGCACTCGTCGGACTGCAACGGGCAGGGATCAAGGTCTACCAGGCGCAAGGGCAAACCGTTGCCGAAAACCTCGCCTGCCTCGGCACCAACGAACTCGCCGAGTTGACCCCGGAGCAGACCTGCGCAGCGCATCGACACGGCCATGCTCATGGTTGCGGTCACTAGGTAACCCATGTCCCCACGGCCCAAAAAACCGAGGCATTGTTCCTGTCCGCACCGCCCCGCGGGAAGCTACGTTTTTAAACCGAGCGGGCGCCCGATGTGCGACCTGTCACCGGTGACTCTGCTCGCCGATGAACTCGAGGCTCTGCGTCTGTGCGATGCGGAATGCTTGACCCAGGAACAGGCCGGGGTGGCGATGGGTGTTTCGCGCGGAACGATCCAGCGGCTGGTCGTCAGCGGTCGGCAAAAAGTGGTTACGGCCATTGCGGCCGGTAACGCCCTGGTCGTCGAGGCGCTCGACACGCCCCCCGCCCACGAGGAGACACCATGAACTACAGCGACAAGGTTCTGGATCATTTTTCCAATCCGCGCAATGTCGGTGTCATCGACGATGCCAACGTCGTCGTCCAGGTCGGCGATCCTGACTGTGGCGACTCGGTGCTATACTTCCTGAAGTTCGAAAAGAACCGGGTGCAGGACATCAAGTACCTGGTCAAGGGATGTGGCGCGGCGATTGCCACCTCATCGATCGCCAGCGAAATCGCCAAGGGACGCACCCTCGACGCGTTGCTGGAGATCAGCGAAGACGAAATCGCCACGGCTCTCGACGGCCTCCCAGCGGAAAAAATGCATTGCTCCAACCTCGCAGCCTCGGCGCTGCGGGCCGTGGTGCAAAGCTACCGCGACAAGCTCGCCGACTCCGAGCAGGCTGACCACGAAGATCCAATGGCTCCGGCACAGGCTCATGGGGCACTGCACAATTAACAGCGGCCGGTCCTCTCTAAGAAGCTGAATTGACATCGTCCCCTCTTCCTCCATGGAAGAGGGGGGCTTTCTACACAACCATTGTGAGGGATATAGGACTGAGCATTTATTTCTAAGAACATGTTTCGACACACGTAATAGCTTGTGCACTCCGTCAATCTTGCAAATGAATAAAGCGCCTCAACGAGCACCTGGGAGATCATCACCTTCAACGAATCGAGAGTGATATGCCTATTTTCTCGACGACTGTTGTACCGCAATGGTCGTGGGAAATGATTCTCGTAGCCCTTGCAGTGGTTCTTCTGGCCGCCACGATACGACACTACTGGAAACACCAGCAAGGACTGCTCGACCAGATCGAACAAACCAATCTGCTGCTCGACTCAACGGCAGAGGGAATCTACGCTCTCGATCTCGAAGGCAACTGCATCTTCTGCAACAGCGCCTGCCTCACCCTGCTCGGGTACGATGACACCTCCGAACTGCTGGGGAAAAACCTCCACGAATTGATCCACCACTCACGGGCGGACGCCTCCCTCTACCCAGCCGAGGCGTGCAAGGTATGCCACGCCTACACGCACGACCAGAAAGTGCACTTCGAGAATGAAGTTTTCTGGCGCCGGGACGGAAGTCCGTTCCCCACCGAGTACTGGTCGTTTCCCCTGCGCCGGGGAGAAACAGTGATCGGTGCCGTGGTTTCGTTCCTGGACATTACAGAACGCAAACGCGCTGAGCAGAAGCTGCGTGCCATCAACCAGGAACTCGACGCCTTCGCGCATACCATTTCTCATGACTTGCGCACACCGATCACCGGTGTCATAGGCTATGCCGAACTATTGCTGGAAAACCATGGCCAGGCATTGAATGACGAAGGCCGAAAGTACCTTGAGACGATTTCGCGGCAGGGCGAAAAAATGGCCATGATCATGGAGGATCTGCTCGAGCTGGCGACCGTCGGTCATATTGAGCTCCCGCTTGCTGCTGTCAATGTCGACAACCTCCTTAGCGAGGTACTCCTTACGCTCAGTGATGAAATCTCACGTTCCGCTCTCGACGTCGAGGTGACACCGCTCCCCTGGATACGGGTGCCACAAACCCAGCTGATCCAGGTTTTCGAAAACCTGCTCGGCAACGCCCTCCGTTATGCAGGGCCGCAAGCCGGACCGATCGAAGTCAGCGGCAGCCGCCAGGGGGACAAGGTCAGCTACCTCATCAGCGACCATGGCCAGGGGATACCGGAATCCGAGCGCGCCAGAATTTTTGAAGCCTTCTACCGGGGGAGCTCCGGCAAGGCACGCCAGGGGAGCGGTATCGGCCTGGCAACCGTACAAAAAATTTGTGGCCTCTACGGCGGCCAGGTGCTCGTTGAAGAAACCCCCGGAGGAGGTGCGACCTTCCGCGTCGAACTCCACGACCCTCCCCCTTCATCTCCACATGAAGAGCCTTGATACTCTCCAGCTTCAAACAGGCCCTGATGATTACCGGCTTCGTCTTCGTCATGATGCTGGTCATCGAGTACCTTAACGTTCTGAGCCGCGGCCTGTGGCAGCACGACATGCGTAGTAGACGCTGGAGTCAGTACCTGCTCGCCGCACTGCTCGGCGTCACCCCGGGATGCCTGGGCGCATTTGCGGTGGTATCACTCTACGTCCATCGCATCGTATCCCCCGGGGCGGTGGTTGCCGCGATGATCGCCACCAGCGGCGATGAATCCTTCGTCTTGCTGACCATGTCCCCGCAAACCGCGCTGCTGATCTTCGTCGCGCTGTTTGTACTCGGAGTTGCCGCCGGATATGCCACCGACCGACTACCGAAACGCTTCTTCGGTCACGGGGCCGAAGCGTCATGCGATCTTAAAATCCATGAACAGGACTCCTGTGATTGTTTCCCCCGCGACCGCATCATCCCCCAGCTGCGCAGCTGTTCCCTGGCGCGCGGGGTGCTGCTGCTGGCAACTATCTCCTTTCTGTTTGCACTGATCCAAGGCTACGTCGGCCCTGAGGTCTGGGACTGGTTGCGCTGGGCGCTTCTGCTCACAACCGGGATCGGCCTGTTCATCGTCGCAACGGTCCCGGAGCACTTTCTGGAGAGCCACCTCTGGGAACACGTTTTCTTAACCCATATCCCGCGCATCTTTCTCTGGACCTTTGGAGCGCTCTGGGTCATGAACCTGCTGCTTAAGGCGTTCGACCTCGGCGACTGGCTTCACGTTAACGGCTGGCTGATGCTGCTCGCGGCCTGCCTGCTCGGCTTGATCCCGGAATCCGGACCGCACTTGATCTTCCTGACCCTCTACACCCAGGGAGTCGTGCCGCTGAGTGTACTGCTGGCCAGCTCCATCGTTCAGGATGGGCATGGCATGCTGCCGCTGCTCTCCGCTTCCCGAAGTGATTTTTTCAAGATCAAGGGGCTCAATTTCATGGTCGGCCTTCTCGTCGGCCTGACGGGAAAGTATTTTGGATGGTGACACCGTTATTTGAACACTCAACAGGTTCCTCCCCGCAAAACCAGTTCCTGGACACAAATGGTGTTCGCTTTCCCTGGTCTCTATACCTCTCCCCTGTTTACACGGTAAACTCCGTGCTTTAACCCAGGCAAAACCACGCAAATTGACGAATAAACTGCAGCGGATGTAGCATATTCTACAAACCTTCTCCGCACCTCACCGCCAAACCCAGAAAAAAATACAAAAACCCCACTATTTACATGTAATTACAAGACAACTCCCGATTGGCATACGACGTGTATCCTTAAGAATCCATATGATCTGAAAACCGCTCCAAGGCCATGACTGGCACAGAGCAGACACGACACTAAAAGGAGACACGTTATGACACGCAAACTCAGCATCGTTCTATTGGCAACCCTGGCAGCCCTGGCCTTTGGTAGCACCGCATTTGCCGGCAATATCGGCACCGAGGCAGGAAACTATGAATTCAGCTTCGACCAGGTCACCGAAGTCATGGTCGAAACTCCGAACTACAGCTCCGAATATCTGGCGGCCCTCGGCACAGAAGCAGGCACCTGGAACATCCAGCACATAGACGTTAACGCGCAAATGGCAGCAGAGCAACACATCTACAACTGGGACCACCTGCATGCACTCGGCACCGAAGCAGGTGATTTCGAGTCCATGAAACTGTCTGATGAACCCAAGCGGGTCTGCATCCTCTGCTAGCAGCCGACCCCAGGCAGGTCACAAGAAAAAGCGGAAACGGCTCCCAAGAGGGAGCCGTTTTTTTAATCTGTTTGGTTGGCGTTTTTTCGCAAAATTTACTACCATGGATCTGATCAATACTTAATCTCAACCAATATAATCTCAACCAACATCGTGCTGCAGCGGCCTTGACTTCGCCTCCCACGCTCGAATAGCGGACGACCTCCATGCTCTCAATTTTTTCTACCCTCCTGAGCGAATGCTGGACCATTCTGGTCGAATCCGCGCCCTACGTGCTCTTCGGCTTCTTTTCCGCCGGCATCCTCAAGGCTTATCTTCCGGAGAAAGCCGTTGCCAAACACCTCGGGGGCCGCAACACCCTGGCGGTACTCAAGGCATCCCTGTTAGGCATCCCGCTGCCACTCTGCTCCTGCGGCGTGATCCCGGCGGCCATTGAGCTGCGCAAGCAGGGAGCGAGCAAGGGAGCCTCGGCGGCCTTTCTGGTCTCGGTCCCCGAAACCGGGGTCGACTCGCTGGCCATCACCTGGGCGCTGCTCGACCCGCTGATGACCGTGGTCCGCCCCGTCGCTTCGTTTATCACCGCGACCTTCACCGGGCTGTGGATGAACCGTCTCCCGGAAGACCTGGTTCCCGCCGCCGAGGAAGAGGCCAAGGAACCGGGCTGCGGCTGAGCCAAGCAGCAGGGCGGGGGTTCCCCGTCCATTTCGCATCACGGTCACCTGCACCGGATCCGCCACGGCCTCGCCTACGCCTTCGGCGAACTGCTCGAGGACATCGGCAGCTGGCTGCTGCTCGGCATCGGCATTGCCGGACTGATCGCCACCTTCGTACCGGAGGCCTTTTTTGTCCGCTACCTCGGCAACGAGCCGCTTTCGCTGCTGATCATGCTCGGGGTCGGTATTCCGCTCTATATCTGCGCCAGCGCCTCGACCCCGGTGGCCGCCGCGCTGGTCGTCAAGGGTCTCTCTCCCGGTGCCGCGCTGGTGTTCCTGCTCGCCGGGCCGGCCACCAACGCCGCCACCATCACCGTGGTGCTACGCTACTTTGGGCGCCAGGCGACCCTCGTCTACCTGGTCTCGATCGGGATCTGCTCGCTGCTGCTCGGCTGGCTCACCAACCGGCTCTACACTTGGCTCGATCTTGATATCTCCCGCTGGGTCAACGCATCCTCAGGAGCTTCCGACTCCCTGTGGATGCAGGGATTTGCGCTGCTGTTACTGCTGCTGATCATCCGCAGCGTCATTGCAAAAAAGCTGGAAGCAAAAAGGCTGACGTGATCACGCCAGCCTTTGCACAGATTCCCCCCCAACCGTATCCGTCTACTCGTCCCCCTTGGCCGGTGGCTCCTTCGGCGCGACAAGTGCTACGCTGCTGATGCTACAGGTCGAGAGCTCACGGCGCAGCGCCAGGTCGAGGTCGATATCCCTGCCGTAGACATCATCACGAAAATGCAATAGCCCCTCCTCGTCGACCCAGGCCGTCCAGTAGAGCACATGCACCGGCAGTTGGCGCGCCAGGTTGACCCGCACCGGCTCCTCCCCCTGCATAGCCTCGCGGATCACCTCGCGATCCCAGCCCTGCTCCTCAAGGAGGAATTCGGCCAGCTTCAACGGATACTGCACGCGGATACAGCCGGAACTGAAGGAGCGCTGCTGCCTCCAGAACAGATGACGAGCCGGAGTGTCGTGCAGGTAGACCGCGTGCTCGTTGGGAAACATGAACTTGACCCGCCCGAGAGCGTTCCACGGCCCCGGCTTCTGACGCAGAAGCGCCGGGAAGTTCCCCGCCTCCTCGCTGATACCCTGCCAGTCGATCTCGTAGGGATCGAGAGCCACATCGTCCTCAATCAACTCGAAGTGGTTGCGCTCCAGGTAGCCGGGATCGAGACGGATCTCCGGCAGCTTATCTTCGTAAAGGATCGTCTCCGGCACCGTCCAGTAGGGAGCAAACTCGATGTAGCGCATCAGCGCGGAAAAAACCGGAGTCTTGCGGAAACTGTTGCCGACCACAGCCGGTATGGTCATCACCGACTTCCCGTCCATAACCACGCTCACGCTGAAATCGGCAATATTCACCAGCAGGTAACGCTGTCCCAGACGTTGCGGCAGCCAGCGCCAGCGCTCGAGGTTGAGCTCAATCTGCCGCAAGCGCACCGCAGACGACACGTTGAGAGCCTCCAGGGTCTGCTCGCCGAGAACCCCGTCCGCCTTCAGCCCGTGACGCCTCTGAAAGCGCTTGAGCGCCTCGACGTCCCTCCGTAGCATCTTCGGCGGATCGTTCAGCGGCAACTCCTGCAGGTCCTTGGAGAGCAACAGACGGATGCGCAACAGCGGCAGGCGCGGATCGGGCTCATCAGGATACAACAAAGGGCCAGGGGGAATCTTCGGCCACCCTCCTTTTTCGGTCAACTCACGGTACCAGGCCAGCGAACTGAGCAGTTGCCTGTAGCCCGGGTTTTCCGGCTGCAACTTCCGCAGCACCTCGGCCATCCGCTCCTCGTCGAGAGCCTCGGAGATCATATCGACCAGCTCTACCTGCTTCTTGCGCAGATTCCAGCCTTCCTGGACGTTCTCTGGCGGAACCCGCCCTTCGATCAGGTGTCTTAGGTAATGCATCAGCGCATCGGTCAGTAGCACGTCGTCCCAACCGCGCCAGCGCAGCGGGGAAAAGACTTCACTGTCGGGATGGATGGAAATGTCGGAGTAAAGGGTCTTGAAATAACCGAGATGGTAATCACCGGCGCACAGCCCTTCGTCATTGATGGTCTGCAACTCGGCGAGAAAGGTACGCGCCTGTTCGCGCCCCGAGGGGGTATCGATTTTCCACGCGGGGTGATAATCCCGCTCGGTATAAAAATCAGCCAGTTCCACCGGCATGAACAGCAGTTCACCCGCAACCCGTTGCCCCGGGCTCGCTTCCAACTCCGTGACAATCTTGCGCACCACTCCCGTCAGGGCATCTTCAGAATCGTTGCCACACGCATTCAGCGGAAAGCTACAAAGCGCCAGCAACAAGGTTATGATCATTGGGAAGCGGTTCATCATCGGTCTCCACTATCAGCATAGCGTAACTTCCCCCGACGGCATACCTGATTATCCCCACGCAGCCAACTTCGCCAACGGGGAAAATATGAAAAAACGGCGACTACGCACCCTCCAAAACTTTCCACCTGCTCCTGTAGAATTGCGCTTGCCTTCACAAACATTTCGTGGTATTCATACCGGCCGTTTGAGGAAAAATGTCGGGGCGTAGCGCAGCCTGGTAGCGCACCTGCTTCGGGAGCAGGGGGTCGGAGGTTCAAATCCTCTCGCCCCGACCAAATTTCTC
>PKUI01000214.1 GCA_002869605.1 Desulfuromonas sp.
AGCCGGGTTTTGCCGGCAGGCTTATGGAATAAAAAAGCACACCCGCAGGGGTGTGCTTTTTTGTTGTTGAAGCGAATGATCTGAAAAGGGAATGATTAGTTAACCGTATAGTCGAGCGTGGTAACCCCTTCGTAGCCCTGGGACTTCTCCTGCTCGACAACCACCTTCCAGGCGCCCGACTTGTCGGTGGGAAGAGGGATCCAGGTGCGGTAGCCGATGCTGTCCTTCATGGTGACTTCACTGGTCAGCAGGGTGCGCCCTTTGCGCTGGAACTGGATGAACAGGTTGCTCACGACAGGCTTGGGGACCATGAAGTTCATCCACAGAAAAGCTTCGGCGCCGTTAGCGACGGTTTGCGGGTCGAGCGGGTTAATGCATTCGGTGTCCTGGATGCTGGAGCAGAAGTTGTGCTCAAGCAGGACGACTTCTGAGCCGGTGAGGTAATAATCGAGGACGCTCTTGGCTGTGGCGCCGTCAGGTTTGGCCATGGCAAAGCTGGGGAGTAAAATCATCAGGGCAAGCAGTAACAGGGACTTCTTCATCATCGGATCCTCCTGGGAGATTGGAATTCAATTCGAACAGGTACCTGCGTGCAAAAGTCAAACCGAATCGCAGGGAATAAACACGGCGCTGACTGTGGGGAGCAGACCTCGCCGGCCATGGAGAAAAATAGCACGAAATATTGAGGTGTTGAAGAGAAAGATCAAAAAAAGAGGAGTTTTCACGCCTCACGGAGGCGAAGGCGTTTTCGCAACCGGCAGGGGGAAACCGTAAAATAACGTGGTCATCTCGCGACCCGAGTGGTTTCAGCAGATACGCGGCAACTGCTCACCGGCGAGCATTTCGATGGCGCGCTTGCCACCAATGGCGGTGCGCATGAAGACCTTGCCGTCGCTGTTGTCGGTGACTTCTCCGATGATGGCGGCATCGCGACCGGCCGGGTGGGAACGCATCGCCGCGAGGACCTCGTCTGCAGACTCCGGGGCGACAATCGCCAACAGCTTCCCTTCGTTGGCGACAAACAGCGGGTCGAGGCCGAGGACAGCGCAGGCACCACCGACCGCTTCATGGATCGGCAAGGCTGTCTCTTCGAGGGTGATGTCCACCTGCGACTGCAGGGCGATCTCCTTAATGGTGGTCGCAACCCCGCCGCGGGTCGGGTCGCGCAGTACATGCAAGCGCTCCTGGGTGCAGGCCATGATCGCTTCGACCAGGCCGTTAAGCGCGGCGCTGTCGGTGCGGATGTCGGCTTCGAGTTCGAGCCCCTCGCGTGAGGCGAGCACCGCCATGCCGTGGTCGCCGATGGTGCCGTTGATCAGCACCTTGTCGCCGATCTGGGCGCGGTTGCCGCCGATCTTGAGGTTGTGCTCGATCACGCCGACCCCGGCGGTGTTGATGAAGATCTTGTCCCCCTTGCCGTGCGGCACCACCTTGGTGTCGCCGGTGACGATGCGCACATCGGCTTTTTCGGCGGCCAGTTTCATCGATGTGAGTACGGTTCTAAGTTCATCGATGGCCAACCCTTCTTCGAGGATCAGACCTACGGAGATGTAGAGCGGACGCGCACCGGCCATCGCCAGGTCGTTGACCGTGCCGTGAATGGCGAGATCGCCGATGTTGCCGCCAGGGAAAATGATCGGGTCGACCACGTAGGAGTCGGTGGTGAAGGCGATCCTCCCCTCCGGTTGCGGTAACACCGCCGCATCGTTCTGTTCCCCCTGGGGGATGCCGGAGAGCGTGGGTATGATCAGCTCGTCGAGCAGCTGGTGGCTGAGTTTGCCGCCGCTGCCGTGGCCGAGGAGGATGACGTCGGATCTCATATCGAAAGACCTTTCTGATCTCATGGCAAATAATTCGCAAACCCAGGGGTTGCGTCCCCTGACGACGCCCTACTCTTTTGTTACGCCACAAAAGAGTAGGCAGAAAAAGGCGCCCGGGCTTCTTGCCCGCCCAAGGGCGGCGGGTGCCCTGCGCAACAACGCCTCCCGCCGGGCCTTCGCCATTCGCTGCTCCGGCGGCGTCACACGGGAAAGGAAGAGCCTTTGCCTGTTCCACTGCCTTTACGGGGCCCCGTGCGCAGTCACCGAGTGTCGGGATTTTAATCTTGCCGTTTGGCGAGCATGCGAGCCGGCAGGATTAAAACTGCCGGCCAGCGAGGGCACCCCGGCGGTTAAGGTTTTCAGAAAAGGTTGCGCTTACTCGGTTCCGTACTTGTACTCCGCCGCGCAGGTCCCCTCGCTCGAAACCATGCAGGCGCCGACCGGATCTTCGGGGGTGCAGACGCTGCGGAACAGCTTGCAGTCGCGCGGCGAGACTTTCCCTTTGAGGATTTCACCGCACTGGCAGCCGGCGTGCTCACGGGGCTCTTCCACTTCGACCGGGAGGGCCAGGGATGCGTCGAAAGATGCGAATGCGGAACGAATCCGCAGGCCACTGCCGGGGATATCGCCGATGCCGCGCCAGCGGGCATCGCACGGCTCGAAGACCTGTTCGATCAAGGCTTGCCCCTTGGGGTTGCCATCGGCCTTGACCACTCGGCGGTATTGGGTTTCGATTTTGGCTTCGCCGGCAACGACCTGGCGCGCCAGCATCAGCACCCCCTGTAGCACGTCGAGCGGTTCGAAGCCGGTCACCACGCATGGCACCTTGAACTGGTCGACCAGCGGCTGGTAGGCGTTGGAGCCGATGATCGCCGAGACATGCGCCGGGCAGAGGTAGCCGTCGACCTGAAGCTCCGGGTCGCCGGCGAGTGCCGCCATCGGTCCCGGCATGGTCTTGTGGGCGGTGAGAACAAAGAAGTTGCGCAATTTTTTCGCTTGGGCGGTGACGATTGCCCCGGCCACCGTGGGGGTGGTGGTCTCGAAGCCGACTCCGAGAAAGACCACGCTCTTGTCGGGGTGTTTTTCGGCTAGGGAAACGGCGTCAAGCGGCGAGTAGACGATCTTGAGGGACGCGCCCTTGGCCTGCTCGCGCAGCAGGCTGCTCGATGAGCCGGGGACGCGCACCATGTCGCCGAAGGTGGCGATGATGGTGTCGGGGCGACGGGCCAGGGCCACGGCATGGTCGACATAGCCGACCGGGGTGACGCAGACCGGGCAACCGGGTCCGGAGATCAGGCGGACCTGCTCCGGGAGCAGGGCACGGATGCCGTGCTGGTAGATCGCCATGGTGTGCGTGCCGCACACCTCCATCAGGGTCATCTGCCCGGTAAAGTCAGAGATGGTCTGTTCGATCGCCTGCAGCTGGAGTCGGGCCAGCTCCGGGTCGCGGAATTCGACGGTGTACTTCATTCCACCGACAGTCCGGCGTCGAGCGCGGCGCGCAGCGCCTTGAGGGTTTCCTCGGCTTCACCGGGGTCCAGTTTTTCGATTGCGAAGCCGGCGTGGATCAGCACGAAATCACCGACCTCAACGCCATCGAGCATCATCAGGCTCGCTTCGCGTTTTACGCCGTCAATTTCACACATGGCGACGTCGTTTTCGATTGTTTTGACTTCCATTGGGACGCCGAGACACATGGTCGCTGCTCCTTTTACTTGCTGATCGTGGCGACGCCGTCGCGCAGCCATGCGTACCAGGCCTCGATCCCCTCGCCGCTGTGGCAGGAGAGCTCGAAGATGGTCAGCTTCGGGTTGACCTGCAGGGCAAACTCGCGGCACTTGGCGACATCGAAGCGCAGGTGCGGCAGCAGGTCGATCTTGTTGATGATCATGATTTCGGCGGCCTGGAACATCTGCGGGTACTTGAGCGGCTTGTCCTCCCCTTCGGTGACCGATAGCACCGCGACCTTGCATTGCTCGCCGAGGTCGAAGGCGGCCGGACAGACCAGGTTGCCGACGTTTTCGATCATCAGCACATCGGTGGTGGTGAGGTCGAATCCCTCGACCCCGTGGCCGACCATGTGCGCGTCGAGGTGGCAGCCGGCGCCGGTATTGATCTGCTTGACCGGCACCCCGGTGGCGGCGATACGGTCGGCGTCGTTGGCGGTCTGCTGGTCTCCTTCGAGGACCGCGAAACCGAGCTCCTCCTTCAGGTCGCCGAGGGTGCGCTCGAGTAGCGAGGTTTTCCCCGAGCCGGGAGAACTGACCAGGTTCAGCGCCAGCAGGCCGTGCTTGTGGAACAGTGCGCGGTTGTTATTGGCGAGGCGGTTGTTCTTGCTCAGGATGTCTTCTTCGATGCGCAGGGTTTTGCCGTTCTGGCCATGCTCGTGGTCATGGTGATGGTGATGCCCCTGGGCGGTCGGTTCGCAGCCGCAATCGATACACATTTTAGTCGATCTCCACTTCGGTCAGTCGCAGCTCTTCGCCCTGAATACGTTCGAGCTGGTAGCTCTCGCAGTGGGCGCAGCTGAAGGTGTAGTTGTCGAGTTCGGTCTCGTTGCCGCAGTCAAGGCAACGTCCTTTGCCGGGGATGCGGATGATGTTGAGGGTGGCCCCTTCGGCCATGGTCCCCCGGCTTACCGCCTCGAAGCAGAATTCCACCGCGTCGGCAACCACCCCCGAAAGGCCACCGATTTCAATGGTCAGGCTGGTAATCTTCTTGGCGCCGGCCTGGTGGGCGTTGTCAACGGCGATTTCAAGAATGCTCTGGGTGATACCTACTTCGTGCACGGTTTCCCTCATCGTGGTAATGGCAGAAAGATCACTGTAGTGCGAGGCGTTTACAAAATCAAGAGCTCGAGGCGTATACGTTATACAGGTGGGGTTTTATGCGCCGCTTCAGGCGGTTAGCTTTAGCGGTGTGCAATAATATTTGCACCGGTATCTGCCTCTCTGTTATGTTCACGCAACTTTGCACAGTGCCTAACTAAGGATATGCAAGAGATGGGGCAGGGACAGATTTACATCAGTGATGGCGACAAACGTATCCGGCAATTGCTGGAGAAGATCCTTGTGGCACGAGGCTTTGAGGTCTTCTGCTTTGCCGAGGATGAGGAGCTGCTGGCGGCTGTGCAGGAGCACCGTGACGGTCTCCCCGACCTGGTGCTGGCCGACGCACGGGTTCCGGGACTCGGTGGCCTCGAGGTGCTGCATGGCCTGCGGCGACTCAGTACTGATTTGCCGATTATCCTGATGAGTGCTTTTGCCACGGTACGTGCCGGAGTTGAGGCGATCAAGCGGGGTGCGACCGATTTTCTGATCAAGCCGATTGGCGAGGAAGAGTTGATCGGCTTGATTGAGGCGGTGCTCGAGCAGCGACGTCTGGCCAGCGAGAACAAGGCGCTCAAGGCCGAGATCCGCAAGCATTTCAACCCGGATGAGATCATCTACGAAAGTGCCGTGTTCGGCAGCGTCATCGAGATGGCGCGCAAGGTCGCACCGTCCGAGGCGAGCGTGCTGATCCAGGGAGAGAGCGGCACCGGCAAGGAGCTGGTCGCCTCGACCCTGCACTACTACAGTCGCCGCGCCGAGGAGCGTTTTCTGACTGTCAACTGCGCAGCGCTTACCTACACCCTGCTCGAGAGTCAACTGTTCGGCCATATGAAGGGTTCCTTCACCGGGGCGATCGCCAACCAGCGCGGCCTGGTCGAGGAAGCTCACAAGGGGACCCTGTTTCTCGATGAGATCGGCGACATCAGTCCGGGGTTGCAGGCCAAGCTGCTGCGCGTGTTGCAGGAGAAGGAGTTTATGCCGATCGGCGCGACCAAGGTGCGCCATGCGGATGTACGCTTTATCGCCGCGACGAACAAGGACCTCGAGCAGGAAGTGGCCGCCGGCCGCTTTCGCGAAGACCTCTTCTATCGCCTCAACGTGGTGACTCTGCACACCCCGCCGCTGCGCAAGCGGCCCCAGGATGTCGAGCCGCTCGCCAAGTTCTTCGTGCGCCGCTACGCGGTGCGTGGCGATAAGTGGCTGCAGCCGGAAGCGCTGGAAAAAATGCAGCAGTACACATGGCCCGGCAATGTGCGCGAGCTGGAGAATGTCATCGAGATGTCGGTGATCCTTTCCGGCGACGGGCCGATTGAGGTCGAGCATCTGCCGCTCAAGCTCAGCGAAAAACCGTCAGGCGTCGTGGCGAAAAGCGAAGGCGAAACCCCCGACTTGCTCGAGGCGGAAGTTCCCCTCGCCGAGGTTGAACGACGCTACATCGAGCAGGTTTATCGTGCCCAGTCCGGGCATAAGCTGCGCACCGCGGAAATTCTCGGCATCAGCCGGCGGACCCTCGATCGCAAGCTGAAGGAGTTCGCACTCGAGAGCGATGCCTCGTAGTTTTTGTGCCGTTCCTGGCACGTTCCTGTTGTGCTGACTGGCACAGCTCTCTGCCAAACTCGTAAAGATCTCTCCTTGAAGTCGCTGCACATATGCGACATCTTGACCACTGATGTATCCTTTTGTCCAGATTGGCCTGTTTAGCCCATTCTTCTCCGTATACGCAAAAAAACGCCATCCTTCCGTAATCACGAGGCTTTTAAGTTTTCTCTGAAAACAGGCACACCCCTTGCCACTGTTTGCTCCCGGTTGTGCGACCGCCCGTATTGGGTGTTGGACGCACGGTACTACAACATCCGGGAGAGAGAAGACCTATGTCTAAAATTGTGATTGATCCAGTAACCCGTGTCGAAGGCCACCTGAAAATCGAAGCGGTGGTTGAGAACGGTGTCGTCAAGGAGGCCCAGAGCTCCGGTATGATGTACCGCGGGCTTGAAAACATTCTTAAAGGGCGTGACCCGCGTGATGCCGCGCGCATCATGCAGCGCATTTGCGGTGTCTGCCCCACCTCACACGGCCTGACCGCCGCCTACGCCCTCGACGAGGCGTACGGAGTGGCCGGCATGATCACCGACAACGGACGTATCCTGCGCAACCTGATCCAGGGTGCCAACTTCGTGCAGTCGCATATCCTGCACTTCTATCATCTCGCCGCTCTCGACTACGTCGACGTGACCGCGGTCGCCGATTACAACGGCAGCGACCCGGCGCTCAAGAAGGCCAAGGAGTTCATCGGTCGCGGCCACCTCGGCCCGTTTGTTCCCCGCTACGAGGGGGACTACCGTCTCTCCAAGACCGAGAACACCACGGCGGTAGCGCATTACATCGAGGCGCTCAACATGCGCCGTCTCGCGCACGAGGCGGTGGCGATCTTCGGCGGCAAGATCCCGCACAACATGTCGATCGTCGCCGGCGGGGTGACCGCCGAGGCGACCGTCGACAAGATCGCCGCCTTCCTCTGGAAGATCGAGCAGCTGATCGACTTCATCGACACCTACTACCTGCCCGACGTGCTGATGGTCGCCAAGCGCTACAGCGACTACTTCGGTATCGGCGCCGGCTGCAAGCAGTTCCTCTCCTTCGGAGTTTTCGACCTCGACAGCAACCCCGATCTCACCCAGCGCAAGCGTTACATGCCGCAGGGGATCGTCAAGGGCTCGGAACTCAAGCTGCGCAGCCTCGACCCGAACAAGATCACCGAGGAAGTCTACAACAGCTGGTACCAGGAGACCGGGGCAGTGCATCCCTACGACGGTTCGACGGTCGCCGATCGCGACAAGGCCAACGCCTACAGCTGGATCAAGTCTCCTCGTTACGCGGGCGAAGTCCTCGAGGTCGGTCCGCTGGCCCGCGTTCTGGCAAGTTACGTGGCCGGCGACAAGGAGATCCAGTCACACGTCAACGGCGTACTCAAAACCTTTAACGCTTCACCGAGCGCCCTGTTCTCGGTGCTTGGTCGTCACGCGGCGCGCGCCATCGAGTGCAAGATCGTCGCCGAACGGCTCAAGGAGTGGGTGCTGCAGCTCACTCCGGGTGCACCTTCCTGCGCCGACTACCCGCTGGAAATCACCAACCGCGGCATGGGTCTGCACGAAGCTCCGCGTGGTGCCCTGGGGCACTGGATCGATATCGAAGGCGGCGTCACCAAGAACTACCAGGCGATCGTGCCGACCACCTGGAACGCCGGCCCGATGGATGCCAAGGGGCAGCCGGGTCCGCTCGAGCAGTCGCTGATCGGTACCCGCGTCAAGGACCAGCGCAACCCGTTCGAGCTGGTGCGCATCGCGCGCGCTTACGATCCCTGCCTCTCCTGCGCGGTGCATGTGGTCACGCCCAAGGGCGAAGACCTCGGGCGTTTCGTAGTGGGTGCCGAGTAATGCTGGCGCCTGCCTCTGAACGTGCCCCGCTGCTGGTGATGGCGGTCGGAAATATCCTGCGCCGTGATGACGGCTTCGCCGACGCGGTGCTGAATAGCCTCGCCGCAGGAGAACTGCCCGACTATGTCGAGCTGTTTGACGCCGGCACCAGCGCCATCGACCTGATGGAGGTCTTTAACGGCCGCAAAAAGCTGGTGGTGGTCGACGCGGTACGTGGTGGCCAGGAGCCCGGCACCCTGTATCGCTTCTCACCGGAAGAGGTGGAAGCCGAAGCGTTGCCGATGAACTCGTTGCACCAGATCGGCCTGCTCGAAACCCTCAAGCTCGGTGAATTGGTCGACTGCAAACCGCAGGAAACGGTAGTCGTCGGCGCCCAACCGAAAGACACCGGACTCGGCATCGGTCTCTCGGAAGAGGTCGAGGCGGCGGTGGCACGTGCGGTGGCGCTGGTTCAGCATGAAATTGCTCAATTTACTCATTAGATAAAGAGAGATTCTCAAGGAGAGAACCATGACGGTATCACGACGTAAATTTCTGAAAGTCTCGGCCGG
>PKUI01000203.1 GCA_002869605.1 Desulfuromonas sp.
ACAGTTCGGCAAGGGAAGCATCATGCGCCTCGGCGAAGACACCACGCTTCCCGGCGTCAAGGCAATATCCACCGGTGCCCTCTCCCTCGACATCGCCCTAGGCGTCGGCGGTGTGCCGCGCGGTCGCATCGTTGAAATCTACGGCCCGGAATCCTCAGGCAAGACCACCCTGGCCCTGCACATCGTCTCCGAAGCCCAGAAACTGGGCGGCATCGCCGCCTTTGTCGATGCCGAACACGCCCTCGACATCAGCTATGCGGGCAAGCTCGGGGTCAAAACCGACGACCTGCTGGTCTCGCAACCCGACGCCGGCGAACAGGCGCTGGAGATCGCCGAAACCCTGGTACGCAGCGGTGCCATCGACGTACTGGTCATCGACTCGGTTGCGGCATTGGTGCCCAAGGCGGAGATCGAGGGGGAGATGGGCGACGCGCATGTCGGCCTGCAGGCCCGCCTGATGTCGCAGGCGCTGCGCAAGCTGACCGGAACCATCGCCAAGAGCAACTGCTGCGTGATCTTCATCAACCAGATCCGCATGAAGATCGGCGTGATGTTCGGCAACCCCGAGACCACCACCGGCGGCAACGCCCTCAAGTTCTACGCCTCGGTGCGCATGGATATCCGCCGCATCGGCGCCCTCAAGGAGGGGCAGAACAATATCGGCAACCGCACCCGCGTCAAGGTGGTCAAGAACAAGGTCGCTCCCCCCTTCAAGGAAGCCGAGTTCGACATCATGTACGGCACCGGCATATCCCGCGAAGGGGACCTGGTCGACCTCGGCGCCGAGCTCGAGGTGGTCGAAAAGAGCGGCGCCTGGTACTCTTTCGAAAGTGAACGCATCGGTCAGGGCCGGGAAAACGCCAAGAACTTCCTGCGCGAAAACCCGGACATGGCCGCTAAAATCGAACAAAAGATCCGTGACCATTTCGGTCTCAACCCAGAGTCGAGTGAAACCAGCGAAGCAAATGAAGGGTAACTAGTCATGGAGCTGAACGAAATCCTCTCCCTGTCGGTCAAGGGCAAGGCCTCCGATATTCACATCAAGGCCGGCCTGCCGCCGATTTACCGCATCAACGGCAGCCTGCGCCCCCTGCCCAAGGGACCACGCCTCAGCGGCGATGCCATTGCCAAGATGGCCGATGGCATCATGAACGACCGCCAGCGCATGATCTTCGAGGAGACCCACGAGCTCGACATGGCCTACGGCGTCCCCGGCCTGGGTCGTTTCCGTGCCAACGTCTTCTCGCAACGCGGCAGCGTGTCGATGGTCTTCCGAATGATCCCCTTCGAAATCCTCAGCATTGAAGACCTGCTGTTGCCGGACATCATCAAGAAAATCGCCATGGAGCCGCGCGGTCTGATCCTGGTCACCGGCGCCACCGGCTCGGGGAAATCGACCACCCTGGCGTCGATCATCGACTTTATCAACGCCAACCGTACGGTGCACATCATCACCATCGAGGACCCGATCGAGTTCCTGCACCGCGACAAGAAGAGTATCGTCAACCAGCGCGAGGTCGGCTTCGACACAGAGAACTACGGCAATGCCCTCAAGAGCGCCCTGCGCCAGGACCCGGACGTCATCCTGGTCGGCGAGATGCGCGACATGGAGACCGTCGAGACCGCACTGCACGCCGCCGAGACCGGCCACCTGGTGCTCTCGACCCTGCACACCATCGACGCCCAGGAGACCATCAACCGCATCATCTCGGTCTTCCCGCCACATCACCAGCGGCAGGTACGCGCCCAGCTCTCCGGAATTCTCAAGGGGGTCGTCTCCCAACGACTGGTGCCGAAGATCGATGGCAAGGGACGCGTCCCGGCGGTCGAGGTCATGGTCTCCACCGCCCGCGTACGCGAGCTGATCGACGATTCCGAAAAGACCAAGCAGCTGCGCGAAACCATCCAGGCCGGCTTTACCACCTACGGCATGCAGACCTTCGACCAGTCGCTGATGAACCTCTACAACAACAAGCTGATTTCCTTCGACGAGGCGCTGCGCCAGAGCTCCAACCCGGACGACTTCAAGCTTAAGGTCTCGGGGATCTCCTCGACTTCCGACCTGTCGTGGGACGCCTTCAACAAGGAAGGCGATGCGAGCGACGACACCAACGAATAGGGGGCGACGATCCGCTCGAACGCTTCTGACGCCTGGCAGGTAACCCTGCGCCTGCTCGCGACGCGCGACCGCAGCAGCAGCGAGCTTCGCGGCAAACTTCAACAGCGGGGCTTCGCCGCGGAAGAGATCGAGACAGCCCTGGCGCGAGCCGCTGAGATCGGTTATCTCGACGATGCGCGCTTTGCACAGAACCGGGCCCGCAGCTTGGTACGCCAGGGGAAGGCGTCGGGCCCCCGATTGCAGCTCGAACTGCAGCGCCACGGGCTCGACGAGGCGGATATCGCTCAGGCCTGCGACGCTGCCAGCGCAGAATACCCGCCCGAGCAGGTACTCCGCGAGCTGCTCGAACGACGCTATAGCAACTTTGATTACCACCAGGCGAGCGACAAGGAACGCAGCCGGGTGGTCCGCTTTTTTCAGCGCCGGGGATTTTCACTCTCGCAGGTGCTGGCGATTTTGAAGGAAGAAAGGTAGACAAGAATCTCCATGTTGACCGGTAACGAAATTCGCGCACGCTTTCTGAAATATTTTGCGGAACGGGGACACACTGTAGTTGGTTCGTCTTCGCTGGTCCCGCATAACGACCCGACCCTGCTGTTCACCAATGCCGGCATGAACCAGTTCAAGGACTGTTTTCTCGGCAAAGAGAAACGCGCCTACGTACGCGCCGCCTCGTCGCAAAAATGCGTGCGTGCCGGCGGCAAGCACAACGACCTCGAAAACGTCGGACGCACCGCGCGCCACCACACCTTCTTCGAGATGCTCGGCAACTTCTCCTTCGGCGACTACTTCAAGAAGGAGGCTATCGCCTTCGCCTGGGAGTTTTTGACCGTCGACCTCGGCCTCGACAAGAGTCGTCTCTACGTCACCGTCTATACCGATGATGACGAAGCGGCCGACATCTGGCATGAGCAGGAGAATATCCCCCGTGAGCGGATCTTCCGCTTCGAGGAGGACAACTTCTGGTCCATGGGGGATACCGGCCCCTGCGGTCCCTGCAGCGAGATCTTCTGGGACAACGGTCCCGAGGTCGGCTGTGACGACCCCAACTGCAACGTCGGCTGCGACTGCGATCGCTACATGGAGATCTGGAATAACGTCTTCATGCAGTTCGAGCGCGACGCCAACGGCACCCTCACCCCGTTGCCCAAACCGGCGGTCGATACCGGCATGGGCCTGGAGCGGATCACCACGGTGATGCAGGGAGTGCAGTCGAACTACGACACCGACCTGATCCGCAGCATTATCGCCCACACCGAAACGTTGTCCGGGAAGACCTATGGCAACGACAATGAGCATGACGTGTCGATGCGCGTCATGGCCGACCACAGTCGCGCCACGGCCTACCTGATCGCCGATGGCGTGCTCCCCTCCAACGAGGGGCGCGGCTACGTACTGCGCCGCATCATGCGTCGTGCCATGCGCCACGCCAAGATGCTCGGTTTCGCCGATCCGGTCCTCTACAAGACCGCGGTCTTTGTACTCGAATTGATGGCCGAGGCCTACCCCGAGGAGGCACAGCGCAAGGAATTTGTCGCCAAGGTGGTGCGCAACGAGGAGGAGCGCTTCATGCTCACCCTCGACAACGGCCTGCGCATCCTGCAGGAGGAGATCGAGCAGCTGCGCCAGCAAAACAGCTCGGTCATCCCCGGCGCCACCCTGTTCAAGCTCTACGACACCTACGGCTTCCCCACCGACCTCACCGCCGACATCGTCGAAAAGGACGGCTTCACCATCGACGAAGCCGGCTTCGAGGCGTGCATGAACGAGCAGCGCAACAAAGCCCGCGAAAACTGGAAAGGCTCCGGCGAAGAAGCGGTGAGCGCCATTTATCACCAGCTCGGTGAAGAAGGTATCCGCAGTGACTTCACCGGCTATGACGCCGTAGAGGCCTCCGGCGAAATCCAGGCGCTGCTGGTCGATGGCCAGCGGGTTACGCAAGCCGCTGCCGGCAGCGACGTTGAAATCATTACCTCCGCCTCCCCGTTCTACGGCGAGTCGGGAGGACAGTCCGGCGACGGCGGCGAGATTATCACCAGCGACGCACGGGTCGAGGTCTTCGACACCCGTCGCCCGCTTCCCGACCTGATCGTGCATAGCGGCAAGGTCGTCGAAGGGACCCTGCAGCTCGGTGCCGCGGCCAACCTCAAGGTCGATGCCGCCGCCCGCCAGGCGACCGCCCTCAACCATACCGCCACGCATATTTTGCAGGCGGTACTGATCGAAGTCCTCGGTGACCACGTCAAGCAGGCCGGTTCGCTGGTCACCCCCGAACGGTTGCGTTTCGACTTCACCCACTTCTCGCCGGTAAGCGACGAAGAGCTGCAGCGCATTGAGACCCTGGTCAACCAGAGGGTTCGCGAAAACCGCGCCGTTGACTCCGCAGAGATGGCACATGACGAGGCGGTCGCCGCCGGTGCCACCGCCCTGTTCGGCGAAAAATACGGCGAGCGGGTACGCGTGGTGAAAGTAGGCGATTTCAGCATGGAGCTGTGCGGCGGCACCCATACCGCAGCTGCCGGCGACATCGGGCTGTTCCGCATTCTCCAGGAGAGCGGCATTGCCGCCGGGGTGCGCCGCATCGAGGCGGTAACCGGCGCCAGGGCGCTGGAACTAGCCCAACAGCAACAGCAGACCCTCGACACCCTCGCCGGCCTGGTCAAGAGCGACCGTCAGCAACTCGAAAACCGCCTCAAGAAATTGCTCGAACACCAGAAGGAGCTCGAGCAGGAGGTCGACAAACTACAGGCCCGCCTTAACGCCGGACGCAGTCAGGACCTGCTCGACAAGGTCGTGGAGATCGAAGGGGTCAAACTGCTCGCCGTACAGGTTGAAGGTGCCGAAGGCAAGGCGCTGCGCGAGTTCTCCGACCAACTGCGCGACCGTCTGCCGGAGGCGGTAATCGTGCTCGGCTGCGAGAACAGTGGCAAGGCAAACCTGCTGGTGCGGGTTACCGGCGGCCTTGAAAAGCGCCTGCCGGCCGGCAAGATCATCCAGCCCCTGGCCGAGAAAGTCGGTGGCCGCGGCGGCGGAAAACCCGACATGGCCCAGGCCGGCGGCACCGCTCCGGAAAACCTACCGGCCGCGCTCGATTTTGCATCCGAGGTGGTGGCCAACCTCCTGAACAACGGGTAGACTTTGGTGGCCGGGCTCAGCCCGGCCATTTCCGTCAGGGAGCAACAATGAAACCTGAGCTACAAGGACAACCACAACTTATCCAGCGCCACGAGGGGCGCTGCGTCCTGATTGTTGACGACGAACCGTTGATCCGTGATATCTGCAAGCGCACCCTCGATGACTACCGGGTGCTGCAGGCGGCCAACGGCAGCGAGGCGCTCGAGATCCTCCGCAAGCAACCGGTCGATGTTGTCCTTTCCGACATCATGATGCCCGACATGGATGGCCTGACCCTGCTGCAAAAAGCCAAGGAACTCGACCCGACCCAGGTCGTGGTCATGATGACCGGCTTCGCCGACAAGGAGCTGGTGCTACGTGCCCTGCGTGAAAATGCCGACGACTTCCTGACCAAGCCGCTCAACCTGGTACAGCTCAGGACCACCCTGAGCAAGGCCCTTGACAAGAAACGTCTCAAGGAAGAGCTGGTCTACCTGCGACGCATGGACCGCCTCAAGAACGACTTTCTCGGTTTGGTTTCACACAAGCTCAAGACTCCCGTTACCGCCCTCTCGCTGTTCCTGCAAAACCTCGCCAACGGCATCGACGACCCCAACGACCCGGATTATCAAGAGCACCTGAAGATGGCCCTCGACGAGTCACACTATCTCCAGAGCCTGATCAGCGATCTGCTGCAACACAGCGAAGCGATGCTGGCCCCGGACACCAATCCGACGGAAGAGGTTGAGACCAACGACCTCTTGCAAACCCTCGCCATCCAGTTCAACGACCGGACAACTGAGAAAAACCTCACCCTGCTCTGTGAACTGGACTCCACGCTACCGACCATCGTGGTGGACCGGAACGGTCTCTACTACACGTTGACGGCCCTGCTCGACAACGCATTCAAGTTCTCCGCCAGGGGGGGCACTGTCACCTTCAGTGCCGTGATGGATGGGGAAACCCTGAGAGTCTGCGTCCACGACCAGGGGCCGGGCATCGCCCGCGAAGAAATCCCCAAGGTCTTCGAAAAGTTCTACCAGGTCGACCCGGAAGGGACCGGTCAGGTACGTGGCTTCGGGCTCGGTCTCTACTTTGCCCGCCACTTTGCCCAATTCCACCGCGGCACCCTCACCCTCGAAAGCGCACCACACGCCGGCACCTTCGTCTGCCTCAACCTCCCTGTCAAAGCCTGATCAATCGCCCGAAACCAGTAGGCTTTCTCCTTTGCCGCACGATCTTCATGTGCTATATTTACCGGTATTTTTCAGAGCTGGACAATACGCCTCTCGCAGCTCAGGCCAACGTCCTGCCAACAGACTCATTTCATCGCCACCGAAGGGATACCCCGCCGTGCAAGAACTGATCAACAAGGCCAACGTGCTGCTCGAAGCGCTGCCGTGGATCAAACGCTTTTACAACAAGACCATCGTTATCAAATACGGCGGCAACGCCATGGTCGAAGAGCGCCTCAAGGAGGGGTTCGCCAAGGACATCATCCTGATGAAATACATCGGGCTCAACCCGGTGGTCGTCCATGGTGGCGGACCACAAATTGGCCGTGTACTGGAGGCAATGGGCAAGCAGACCGAGTTCGTCCAGGGGATGCGCGTCACCGACAGTGAAACCATGGACGTGGTCGAGATGGTACTTGGCGGCAAGGTCAACAAGGAGATCGTCGGCAACATCAACCGCCACGGCGGCAAGGCGGTCGGGCTCACCGGCAAGGACGGAGCCCTGATCACCGCGCGCAAACTGGAGATGACGGCGGTCAACCCCGACACCCTGACCCCCGAGATCATCGATATCGGCATGGTCGGCGAGGTGGAGAACGTCAACCCGAAGATCATCGAAACCCTTGAAGAGAGCAAGTTCATCCCGGTGATCGCACCGGTCGGTGTCGGACTTGGCGGGGAAACCTACAACATCAACGCCGACCTGGTGGCCGGGCGGATTGCAGGGGCCCTCAAGGCCGAAAAGCTGATTCTGCTCACCGACGTCGAGGGGGTCAAGGACCCACAGGGAGAGCTGATCTCGACCATCGACATCTCCCGGGTTCCCGACCTGATCAATAACGAAACCATTACCGGCGGCATGATCCCCAAGGTCAACTGCTGCGTCGACGCCGTCGAAGAGGGCGTAAGCAAGGCACATATTATCGACGGCCGCATGGAGCATGCCTGCCTGCTCGAGATCTTCACCGACAAGGGGATCGGCACCGCCGTGGCAAGGTTCAACCAATGAGTTCAGACACCTGGATAGCACGGGGCGAAAAGCACGTCGCCGCCACCTACGGACGCTACCCCCTGGTCGCCGTACGCGGCGAAGGATGCCGACTGTGGGACGTCGACGGCAAGGAATACCTCGACTTTCTCGCCGGGGTCGCGGTTAACAACCTCGGCCATTGTCACCCTCGCGTGGTGGCGGCGCTGCAGCAACAGGCTGCCCAGCTGCTGCACTGCTCCAACTTCTACCACATCCCCTCGCAGATCGAGTTGGCCGAACTGCTCTGCGCAAACTCCTTCGCCGACCGCGTGTTCTTCTGCAACTCGGGTGTCGAGGCCAACGAAGCGGCGATCAAGCTCGCCCGCAAGTACAGCACCGAAAAGTACGCGGCCGACCGGACCGGCATCGTCACCGCCCTAGCCTCCTTCCACGGCCGCACCCTGGCCGGCATCAGCGCCACCGGCCAGGCAAAGGTCAAGGACGGCTTCGCCCCGCTGCTCCCCGGCTTCAGCCATGTCCCCTTCGGCGACCTGGAGGCCCTGTCTGCTGCAATCACAACGGAGAGCTGCGCGGTCCTGCTCGAACCACTGCAGGGCGAAGGCGGGGTCAACGTACCACCCGCCGGCTATCTGGAAGGGGTGAGGCAACTCTGCGACGAACGCAACCTGCTGCTGATCTTCGACGAAATCCAGACCGGCTGCGGACGCACCGGGCCACTGTTCGCCCACCAGCACGAAGGGGTTGAACCCGACATCATGACCCTCGCCAAGGCGTTGGCCGGCGGACCGCCCATCGGCGCCATGTTGTCCCGCGAGGAGATCGCCACCAGCCTCGGCCCCGGAACCCACGGTTCGACCTTTGGCGGCAACCCGCTGGTGACCGCCGCCGGAGTTGCCGCGCTGCGTACCCTGCTCGAGGACGGGGTCCTGGAGAACGG
>PKUI01000163.1 GCA_002869605.1 Desulfuromonas sp.
CCTGGTGAACCACTATTGTGGAGTGTTTTCGGACGTCACCGAAAAATTCCAGAAAGGCGAGGACAACAAGGAGATCAGCGAGATTCTCCACCAGCTGCTTTTCGCGGCGCTGTAACCCCCCTTTACCCCAAAAACGTTACGAGCAGGCCGATCAACGGGCCGGCCTGCTCGTAGCTTAGTATCTCCTCCCACCATCAGTGTGCAAACAACGATTAGCAGTTTTTACATCAACCCATCTCCGGACTCCGTTAAACGACTAAAGAACAATCTATTAACCAGGTTATTCCTGAGTTTTTATTTCTAATCCTGATATCACTTCAGAAAAGGTTTTTTCCCTTGCCTGCCCCCCCCAACCTTGCTAAAAAACTCAGGATAGATTGTATACATTCTACTGTTTCTCAAATGATTAAAGCTGCTCCCCTATGCCTTAAAAAACATTGAATTTATTTTTATGCGATCACTTAAGATCTTTTACTGGACAATTCTGGGGGCCGCTTCGGCATGGTTGTACCTTCAGCGAGGACATCTGAAGCTCGTTGTAATCCCCCCCACGCAAAACCAGTTATTCACACTGAACGAAACACAAACCTATAAAATTGTGTTTAAGGTTGAACGCTTTGTAAAACGTGTTTTCGTTCGTATCTTCAGAACCAAGCATTTATGCTTTTACCGTTCGTATATTCTCTTGTCGATTTTTCGCAGGCTCGGTCTGCCGTTAGCGTTGAACATCGGCATGAAGAACTTCCACCGGCCTGATGAGATTGGTGGCCACTGCTGGCTCACCCTGAACAATGAGCCCTTTTTCGAAGACGAGTTAACCGCCGAGAATTTCCCGGTCTTCATGGGAACAAACAACAGAGGCATGGCCTTTTGGATGCAATAATTCCCAACCGGACCTTGCAGACAAATAGATATTTATCGAGGAGTTGTAATGAAGTTTACAGACAATACGATCTTAACCCCCCCCGAGAACATCGCCTCTCGTGAAACCGAGAATGGTCTATGCATTCTGAACCTGGAAACGGGAGAACACTATGAAATCACCGGGATTGGTGATGTGATCTGGAAACTGATTTCCGATGGTAAGTCTTTTGGTGAAATCGTTCAGTCCATTTGTGACACGTATACTGTTGATCAATCACAGGCCAAGAATGACCTGGCGAATTTTGCCGCTGGTTTGATTCAGAAAGGCGTATTGGCCGAGTAATCTGAAAGGAGGGTTTTAGTGCTATGAAGAAGGATTATGTTGCCCCGGGCTTCGTCTGCCACGAGCCTCTCGACTCCGTCAGCTACACTTACTACTACTACTATTATTATTAATCAGTACTCTGTTGTGAAATGCAATGGACACTTTTACCTCGGTAAAGGTGTCCATTTCTTTCCGTCACCCAACCCCTAACATCGTGTCAACCTTATCTTGCGAGTTCTTCTCCTCACAAGGTTTACCAGGACTGCTCACGTAGTATTTACATGACTGTTTATTCTTTTTCCGATCTTCACTTTTGCCTCCATGGCCAGGCCACCCCAGTCTATATTGCCATCGAGGAAATGTTTCAACTGGCACCCCGCACCTCCGGCGTGAAAGCCCTCCCCCTGCACACCTTTGTCATCAACGACTCCGAACCGTTCGACATGCTCCCGGACTGGCTAAACAAAGAGGTTTCTGCTCTGCCGACCTCGGCAGAGACCTACATGTTCTACGGCCCCGATGGTGACGCAGCAACGGTCGCAAAACATAGCCACTCCGTCAGTTGCGCCTGGTTAGCACCTGGCCACGATGAACTCCGCTTCGTTTCGCGCAAAACCGGCCAGGACAAAACCGGCCTCTCGGTAGCATGCGTGCTGGTACCGATACTCCGCGAGGCGCTGCAACGCAAACAGAAACTGTTGATGCACGCCGCAGCCGTCCAGTGCAGCGACGGCACCGGGATCCTGATCCAGGCCGACGGTGGAGGGGGCAAGTCGACCACGGCACTCGCCATGCTTCGAAACGGCGCGACCCTGCTCGCAGACGATCTGGTTATCATGGATGGAGCAAACGCCTCGAAGAACCGCCTTCGCGGTTTCCCCGAATATCTCAACCTGACCGACCAGACCATCGCCTTTTTCCCGGAACTCGCCGACGCCTGTAAGGCCCCCTACGCGGAGGGTCACAACGTGGATTTGAAGTCCCGTTTCGACCCGCGCGTTCTCTACCCGCAGGCCTACAGCAATGTCACGATCCAGCTCCAGGCCATCTATTTTGTCCAGATCTCAGCCGACGGGCCGACAGCGTCACGCCTTTCGCCGTCGGAGACCCTCAGCCGCCTGATCAAGTCACACACCTTCGCGCTGCAGCAGAAAATGGACCCGGCGATGGCGGGGACACTGATCGAGCTGGCCCACACGGTACCAGCTTACCTGGTCCCTACCGGCCCGTCACCGGACGAACTCGGCAAGTGGCTTAACCACAACAGCAGGTGCCTCGCGAACGGCGACATCCCGACGCTTCCCCACAACGCCGCAGGCAACAAAGCATGACACCTCCTCAAAGCGGGAAAATCACGGATATTGACCTATTGACGCGCATCCTCGCGATCCGCAAGCAGGTCACCAGGGGAGAGCCGCCCAACGCGGCCCTGGTGCGCAACCTCGCCGACACGCATCCGCAGGTCGTCCAGGAGACGATCCTGGCGCTGAACCGTCTGGCGCCGATGGCCATCCTCCCCGAGCGCTGGGTCGATGACCGGCCGGTTGAGGCTGTCTCGAACGCGGATATTCCCGAGTGGATTTCACGCACCAGCGTCGGCTGGGGCGATGACGGTGACTTCTCCTCGCAGTGTGCCGATGCCTTCTGTGCGCTGGAAGATGACGCGGCCAAGGACCGCTTTCTCACCCAGATGGCGGTTTACCCCGGCGCACAGCGGCGATTTTCTTCACAGCTGCGGTCACGCGGACTCGCCGCCGCGGCTAAGGGCTTTGCCCGCAAGGTCACCGCGTTGCGGCGCGCGCAGTTCCCACTGCAGATCGGGGTTTCCCCAACCATGGCCTGCCAGATGCACTGCGACTACTGCATCGCGGCCGGCAACAGCCAAAACCAAGAGATCGACCAGCAAAACCTCGATGGGTTACTCGACTGGGCTGAACGCTCCGGGGTCAAACGGATCGGTCTCGCAGGAGGTGAACCGAGCCTGTTCAGCGACTTTGCAGGTTTCGTTGCGCGGATGCGAGGGCGCGGTTTCGAATGGTACATGGCGACCAACGGCATGGCGTCACCCGAGGCAACCCAGGCCCTGATCGATGGGCGCCCCCTGGCCGTGACCATGCACCTCACCGAGGAGACGCTGGAGAACCCCAGCCTGCTTGCCCACTACTGCGACAACGCGCGCCGTCAAATCGAGGCGGGGATCAACACCGTGATGCGCATCAACTTCAGCAGACCCGACGATGACCCGTTGCGCTGCCTGGAACTCGCCGCCGAGCTCGGCATGCATGAAGTACGTGCCGCCATCCCGATGCCGAATTCGTCGCGCCAGAACGAGTTCATCGACACCAGCAAACTGACCGCTTTTGGTGCCGTGCTGCAAAAATACGTCGCGCTGGGACGGCAGAAGCGACTCAAGACCGTGCTGTCGAAACCCTTTCCTCTCTGCAAGCTGCCGCTCGACGCGGCCCACACCTTCCTGGCCAACGGCTCAATGTCGGCAAACTGCCCGGTACACGCGTTCGGTTATTCCAACAACATGATCGTGGCCCCGGACATGAGCTACATCCCCTGCCTGGGCCTCGACTGGAAGTCGAAGGATTCCATCCTCGAACAGAAATCGCCACGCCAGGCGACCTTGCCGCTGGTGGAAAAGGTCCGTGAACTGACCCGGCAGCCGTTCCTCGAAACCTGCAAATCGTGCCCGCTGTGGCACGGCGGCCGTTGTATCGGTGGATGCCTAAGCTACCGCCTCGAGGGGGAGAGTAGATGATCGATTCCGGCAACGTTAACGTAAGGCTCGGTACCGAGCAGCGCGAGCCCGCCTCGTGGGGCAGCGCCAACCTGACCAGCCTCAAGTACATCTGGCACTATGTGACCCCATACCGCAACCGGCTGCTACTCGCGGGCCTGGCATCCCTGCCGCTGGCAGCCCTGGGCGGTGGTATCCCCTGTATCTTCAAACGCGTCACCGAGCTGTTCGGCGACGGCACCCCGCTGTCGGTTTTACTGCTGTGGATGGTTGGCGCGGTGCTGGCGATTACCTTGCGCAGCGGCTTCGAAGTAATCAACACCTACCTGCTCACCATACTTCATGCGCAACTGAACAATGATATCCGCAACGATCTCTACGCCTTTCTGCAGAAGAGTTCGCTGGAGTTACACAACTGCAGCCGCAGCGGTGAACTGGCGAGCCTGATCAGCAACGACTCCCAGTCGGCGGCGGCCGGCGTTATCGAGCTCTACTCCTTCCTGTGGCTGAGCCCCTTCCGGGTGCTGATGCTGGTCGGCGTAATGCTCTATTTCAACCCGCTGCTTTCGCTGATGGCCATGATCACCATCCCGATTCTCAGCTACCTGGTCACCATCACCGGCAAGAAGGCTCAGAAGGCAGAACGGAGCTTCCTCAACCGGCAGGGACAGATCCTTGGCTGGATGATCGAATCGCTGGTCAACATCCGCCAGGTCAAGGCCTTCAACCTGCACCAGACCGGCCAGGACAAGTTCGAAAGCTACGGCCGCGAGTTGATCCACTTCCGCAAGAAGGCGGTGCTGTTGAAGGCGATTGTCTCTCCGGCCTCCGAGGTCACCAATGGCCTGGCGCTGATCGCCATGGTCGCCCTCGCCTATCATCAGCTGGAAATGGGGCAGACCACACCCGGCGCAATCGTCGGCTGCCTGACCGCGGCGATCAGCCTCAAGTCACCGATCAAATCGCTGTCCGCCTCGGTACTGGAGGTGCAGAAGTCGGTGGCGGCGGTTCAGCGCATCAAGTGGCTAATCGGGGACCAGGGCGAAGAGGTCGAACGGCAACCGTTTCACGGGCCCGTCACCTCGATCGCCATCCGCGGCGTCGGTTTCTCCTACGACGGCAAGCACAACGTGCTCCAGCAGGTGAACCTCGATGCCGTCCGCGGCGAACGGATAGCGATCATCGGCCCGAGCGGCGCAGGCAAGACCACCCTGCTTGACCTGCTCAGCGGCTTCTACCCCTGTAGCGAAGGGGAGATCCTCGCCAACGACGTCGACATGACATCCATCGAGCAGGCATCATGGAGTCGACAGATCGGTATCGTCTCTCAGGAACCCTTTTTGTTCGACGCTTCCATCGAAGAGAACATCCGCCACGGCAACGCCGAGGCCACTGACGATGACGTCACGCGTGCGGTAGAGCTTTCAGGCTGCCAGGAGATTCTGGCACGACTTCCCAACGGGTTGCAGACCCGCGTGGGTGAACGTGGTCTGATTCTCTCCGGGGGGGAACGCAAGCGGGTCGCTCTGGCTCGCGCCCTGGTGCGACCGATTTCGATCCTGATCCTCGATGAAGCGACCAGCGAACTCGATGGCCCGTCGGAAAGCGCCATCCTCGACGCGGTCGACCAGATCACCGAGTCGCTGATCGTGTTCCACATTTCGCACCGGCCCGGAGTCCTCGACCACTGCGACCGCGCATTCATGCTGCAGGAGCGCACCCTGCGGGAGATGCCGGTAGAGCAGTGCAAGGCACAGATGCAAAGCGGCGCTCCACGCGTCAAGGTAGGACGCAGAACGGCCTCTTAAACGGGCTGGCTACAAACCGTGAAAAAAAGGAACCTCCAGTGACAAACGCACACACTGACAACTGGCAGTGGCTGGAACTCGAAGCCTACCCCAAGCGTACGGACTGGGCCGTCTCGGATAAAAAACGGGTTCTGCTGGTCGCCGTCAACATGCCCGGCTACTACAGCCTTCCGGTACGTATCCTGAGCCTGATGGCCGCTCAGGATGACGAACTGTCGGCATACTTCGACATCCGCTATGTCGAAACGGACAACCGCGACCCCGTCGAGCCGTTGCTCGACACGCTCGACGCATGGCAGCCCGACATCGTGGCCTTCAGCGTCAACATCTGGAACCGCGAGCAATGTATCGCCGTCTCCGATGCCCTGCGCTCACGCCACCCCGAGGTCACGATCCTCGGTGGCTGGCAGGAGGTCTCCTACTCGGTCTATGATTTTCTCGCCATCGCACCCGCTTTCGATTACCTGATCGATGGCGAAGGAGAGCTCCCCTTCCTGCAGTTCCTGAATGCGTGGCACGCCTCGGGTCGCACCCTGAGCACCCCACAGAGCGTTTCGGGCCTGCACTACCGCGTCGGCCCTACTACGGCGTTTACCCGCCCCGCCGAAGTGGTCGACAATCTGGACGAAATCCCCTCGCCGATTCTGGCCGGGCTGGTCCCGGTGAAGCGCAGAAACCTGCTCGGCGTGATGCTCGAAGGTGCCCGTGGTTGTCCATTCCACTGTGCCTTCTGCTTCGAAGGAACGAAAAAACCGCAGGTCAGGATGGCCTCCATCGAGAGGCTGAACGCCGAAGTCGAACAGATGACCGGGCGCGGCGCGCGCTTCTTTCACATCATGGACGCGATCCTCTGTAACAGCGAGATCGAGCGTTTAAGAAAGCTCAAGGAGATCTTTGTCCGGGCACGCGAGAAGAACCCTTCTTCGGTAGTTTTGGTCGAGGCGTACGCCGACCGGATCACCGACGAGGTTGCGGATAACATGGATGCCTTTTCGATCATCGACCTGGGCCTGCAGACCACCAACCCGGAAACCGCGCGCGCTATCCACCGCCCCTTCAACCAGGAGAAATACCGCCAGGGTCTGGAACCACTGCGCAAGACCGGCTCGACCTTCAATATCTACCTGATCTGTGGTCTCCCCCATGAGACCCTGAACAGTTTCCTGCGCGGCATCCAGTTTGTCCTCGAACAGCGTCCGACCCGCCTCTTCATCAACGAGCTGTGCCTGCTTAACGGCACCGAGCTGCGTCGCAAGGCTGATGAATACGGCTATCAGTATGACCCCAAGCCCCCGTATATCGTGACCGCCAGCGCCTGGATGTCCCCGCTTGAGCTCAAGTTCACCCAGGTGGTCTCCAAGGTTATCGAGCGCTACTACAACCTCACGGTGCGCTCGATCTTCGCGGCTGCTCCCTGGTTGCCGAAACAGGTCAACACCGCCGGCACGGGAGGGCGCCTCATCCTGCCAGGCGGCTGTTCATACACATGTGCCGGCTGTCGCAACGCTGAATCGACGGCCGAAGATAAGATCCAGGGGCTTGAGACCCTCAAGCATGCCACCGACTGTGACGTGGACATCCTCGCCGGTGACAGCCTGGCCATGGACCGTTCCCTGATGCAGGTTTCCGGGCAGTTGCAGCTGTGCGGCAGCGCACGCAACCGTCTGGTCGCGCCGCTGAGCGCCTTTGCCGACCCGACGATACTGGAAAAACTGATCCAACGCGGCTTCTGGCATTACAAAACCTTTTGCACCGCCAGCGGCGCCCCAAAGGGTGTGCCGGGACAGGATAACGCTGCACAGGCAGGGCACTTCAATCGTTCCTTCGAGCTCGCCGGAAACGCCTCCTTCAACCCGTTTCTCGAGGTTGTCCTGCACCCTGGCAGCAGCACCTCCGAGCAGTACTGCGCAGAGATTCTGAAGTTGGCGACGCAAAAAGTCACGACCATTAGCGTCCCCGAGCAGACCGAAGAGCTAGGCGAAGCTTGGCAGATCGCGCTGGTAGAGACCTTTTGGCAGGCCATGGAGTTGCGCACCTGGATCAATCTCCCCGAGAAGACGCTCAAACGTGCGCTCACCACGCGAGAAATGGGTGATATCGACGAAACTCTCGGCTACCTGGACACCTTCAACATGGTCAGCCGCGAACAGGAGCAGCCTGCCTGCTTCAACCCCGTAACAGACTAGACGCCTGTCAGGCGTCAAACGAAAGAGAGAGACTATGGCCAACCTGCTGATAACCAACGACTGTCCCCGCGACTGCACCTTCTGCTTTGCCAAGAGCCGTCTGGGCAAGGCAGGCAGTGACAGCCCGGCCCAGATCATGAGCCGCGAGAAGCTTCGCTATATCATGGACTTCCTTGAAAAAACCGGCGACAAACAGTTCCGCCTGCTTGGCGGCGAGCCGACTCATCACCCCGAATTCAAGGAGATTGTTACCGAGGCGCTGGAGCGTGGCTTCCACGTACATGTCTTCAGCAACGCCATGATGCCCAAGGAAACCGCCGATTTTCTCGCCGACATCCCTCAGGGCAAGATCTCCTTTTTGTGCAACGTCTCTCCCCAGGCGTGCGATGCGCCGGCGGACAAGGAGAAGGTCAGCTACGCCCTCGAGAAACTCGGGGGGCGTGCCCAGGTCGGCATCACCCTGACCGAGCCCGAGTTCGAATACGAGTTCCTGATCGAGATGATCAACCGCTACAAGTTGCGCCCGCGTATCCGCATCGGCATCGCCCAACCGATCGTCGGTGAAGATAATGACTTCTTGAAACCTGCCGATTACAAGGCGACCGGCACGAATATCGTCGCCATGGCCGAGGACTGCGCCTCCCGGAACATCATGATCGGCTTTGATTGCGGCATGACGCACTGCATGTTCACCGAGGAGGAGATGGGCCGTCTGATGATGAAATCAGAAGGCTTCCGCAGCGTCTGTGAACCGATCATCGATGTCGGCCCGAACCTCGACGTATGGCACTGCTTCCCGCTCTCGGAGGTACTCAACACGCGCCTGGACAAATACGACATCCGCGCCGACGTCACGGCCGCCTATCGCAAAAAGGCCTCTCCCTACAGAGCCTTCGGCTGCATGGCCGAGTGCCTCAACTGCAAGCACCGCAAGTGGGGACAGTGCTCGGGCGGGTGTATGGCGCATGCCATGAATTCCCTCGACAAAATGCCTCCACGGCAAATTTGATCGATTTTAGGAACAGGACAACAGATGCGCGACAAGCAACAACAGGACGATACCTCGACTCCTGCCAGCATGGCGGAAGACTGGCTGTTTCTACGCAACTGGATGATCGGCGTCCGCCCTACGGAGGCGCCGCCACGACGTCAGTTCGACCTGTTGTTTCGCCACCACGTCGGCGGGCTGGCAGCCGAAAGCGAACTGCAGACTGAATCGTGGAAACCGTTGAAGTCTCAAAAGCACAAACAGCTGCTATTTGCCATGAGTGCTCAGAGTATCTTCCACAAGCTTGCGCAGCGTTGCCGGGCGGAAGGCTTTAAAATTATTCCACTCAAAGGGGTCTCACTGGCCAAGACGGTTTTTGCCTCTGACCCATCGGCCCGCCAGCTCAGCGACATCGACCTGCTGCTGCAACCGGAAAACCTGATGAAGTTTCACGCCATCGCGCTGGAAATGGGTTACGTGCAGAAAAAAAAGCATATGCTCGACCCGGAATACCAGAAGGTCAAGCGTAAGGCTGAATACAAGCATGAAGCGCCGCATATGCCGGGACTCGATGTTCACTCGGCCTTCGTGGTCAAAAAGACCCTGGCGCGCCATGCCGGTCTCGACCTCGAGAAGGTCTTCGATCGCACCCGCGACATCACCACCAAAGAGGGGACCTGTGCGGTTCTCGATCCGGTTGATGAATGGCTGTTTCTGGCCTATCACTATGGCCTGCACCACCAGTTCTCGGGGCTTAAGTGGCTGGTCGATATTTATCAGCTGACCCTCTCGATGAGCGATGAGCAATGGACGCAGCTGCTCGAACGGGCCGAGACTTCCGGGCTTGAAAAAGTCATGCTCGCCACGCTACAAAACCTCGAAATGACATTTGATACGCTGCCGCCGTTCTGCCAGCGCCGTCCACAGCGCAAGCTCGGATTCATAACCCGCCTGTGGTTGAACGATGCCCTCAGCATCAAGCGTCAGATGTACCGTGAACTAGGCCATGGCAGAAACGGTACCATCGACAAGGTCGGTGAATACCTGTGGGAGTTCCTGTTTATCGACCAGCCATCGCAACAGCGGCGCGCCTTCTTGATGATGCTGTTCCCCTCGCGGGCCATGACCACCGCCATCCTCGGTTTGAAGAACCGGGCACTGTACCTCCTGTTGTTTCCACTCTACCCGCTGTTGGGCCTGCTGCTGTTAGCCTCTTTCGGAGTTATGAGCATCATTAAAGCCGCCACAACCGGAGATTAGCACCGGGACTCCAAGGGAACCGGAAAAACAACTCGCGGGGAGCAAGCAAAACCCTTGACCCTTCTTTCCCGCGCCACTATAATGCATCCGATTTTTGCCGAAGTGGTGGAATTGGTAGACACGTCGGTCTCAAAAACCGATGCCTTCCGGGCGTGCCGGTTCGATTCCGGCCTTCGGCACCATTTAAATTATCGATATCAATTTCGTATTGTTATCTACGCAAAAGGCAGATTCCTCTAAAAGGTATACAAGTTGGTATACCTCGAAGGAACTGCCTTTTATGTTTTCCAAAGCTTTTTACGTCATCTTACGCAATGGTCATCCGCATTTCATGATGCGGGTTCCTACTGACCTAATTTATATTCAACAAAACCTTCATCAACAAACCCCTCAAAGCCATTCCTGGGATCCTATCCCCCAAGACGTTTGAGACGATGTGCCCGGCTCAGAAATAGAAAAACGGTCACTTGCATGACCGTCTCATAAGTCCTGTTATTTGCTGATCAGAACACAAAATAACGAGGCCACCCACAGGGGTGGCCTCGTTATTAAAGTGTGACATTTTTTCGGAGTCACTGTGGTTGAGGTTAAGGACCTTATGGTGAAACCGGAGCTGCCAAGCTATCGTCAAACACCAATATCGCTTCATCTATTGTCGAAGAGCTTACAGTGAATGCGATATCTCCAGAGCCGGTCTCGACAACTGCAAATGCTGAGTCGTCGCTGCCATACCCACCATGATAAGTCTCGTCGACAATGGCATAGTCGGAAGCAGAAAGTTCCGCCAAACAGACCTTCGCACCACTGGAGTTGGCCACCAACCCTGCATTCCCAGCGACGACAATATTGCCAGTACTTCTCAGCACCATCGAGTGAAGACTAAAGTTGGGATTTGCGAGTGTAATGTTATAGCTACCTAACAGCGATAAAGTTGAAGCATCGTTTTCACACACGGAATCATTTCCGAGGAAAAGAATGTTGCCACCTGGCAACTCAAGTACGTCCCTAAAGTTAGTAACATTTGTGTCTTGGCGAGAAGTACTGCTTTCTGGGGTGCTATCTGTGGCAGGGGTGAAACGTATTGCATAAGCGTATCTTGTACCGAATGCCGTGTTTCTATTCCCAGCAAGGACAAAGTCGCCAGCGGCGGTTTGAATGAGTTCATTCGCTCGAGTATCTCCGCCAGCTGTTGGGTGTTCGAAGATTCTCTCCACTGGGTTTGTGCCATCGGCATCCACGGTGAGGAGGTACATAGAGTCATCACCTGTGTCATCAAAAATTGTTCCGGCAAAAGCATACCCGCCTGAGGCAGTTTCAATGCATGCTTCGATGGAAGTACTTGACGACGCCGTAGCGAATAATGAGGCTCCGTCGTACGTAGAAGACCACACCTCGTCTCCTATGGCGTCTGTTTTGACCACATAACCTTTAAGATCAGATCCGTCATCAGAGGTTCCGGCCAGAAGATAGCCACCATCAGACGTTTGGATGACGCAATTGGCAGAGTCGTTAGTGGTGCTGCCGGGGCTGAAGGTGTTGTACCATTGTTCGATGCCACTGGCGCTGGTTTTAACCAGGTAAAAATTATTGTAAGAAGAGGCATACTGGAAGGAATCTGTAGCGCCTGCCATGATCAAGCCACCTTCGGTGGTCGTAGCCAGACTATAAAGTGCATTCACATTGCCAGATGCGCCATATCTGTGAACAAGAGTCTCCCAAGGGTCGAAGCTAAAGGTTGTTGTGACATTTTCTCCATATTGCGGGTCGGATCCCAGCCAATAGGTGTTGCCAATGTCGGTGACGTCGATAGTGACCGGACCGTAAACCCCGTCACTCGGATGGGCGTAAATGGTCACTTCTGAGGCGTCGTCACTACCTGTAGTGTCAACAGTGACATCCAGATTGCCGGATACCCAGGTGTAATCTGAAGCCTCACGAATCCACCATGTTTTCGCGCTGAGTTGGAAAGACTCCCCCTCGCGGATATCCTTGGGCCCCGTAACGATAATCTCTGGACGGATGGTTCCAGACCCCCCGGAAAACGTTTGACTGATGGTGGCGTCTGTTCCGGTATTGTTGTTTCCAATCACCGAAAGATCGACATTAAACGTTGTCGTGCTCGGGGAATAGTAATAAAGGAAGTAGAAGCTATCCGCAAAGGCAGCCATGCGCCTCTGTGCCTCCGCCAGGGTGTCGGAAATCAAATCGAAGTTGCTGGCATAGAGGTAGGCTCCGGTCGAAGCCAGTTCGCGCAAGGCAGTTTCATCGACCTGGCTACCGACCCCGACGGCGTAGATCGCCTTGTTACCTCTATAGGCAATAACCTCATCGAGGGTATAGCTACTCGCATTGTCTGAGCCATCCGTAATCACAACCATGGAGCCTTGAGTCAAGGTATCTCCAATAAGGGTATTATTCCAAGACCTTATCTCATTATATACCGCATCGTACAGGGCCGTTTTGGCGTCCCCAGGGCGGATAGTGTCTATAGCATTCAGCAGTTCAATCGGATTGTCACTCCAGTTAACGATCGTTCTTCGGTTCAAGTCAAAAGTGACAATCTTTACTTGCTGGCCGGGGAGCAGGAGGCTAGTCAGTCGTCCATCAGCATCCCGAATCAATTCTCCATTCTCGTCATGAGCCGCGATCATGCGACGTGCGGCATCCTTGAGGGTTTCGAGTTCGGTGGCGTCGACCGAGGAACTGATATCGAGCAATAGAACCGTCTGGAATTTCTTGTTTAGCGCGTCTCCGCTGAGGACCTCACGGAAGTATTCTTCATATCCTGTGCCTGTACCAATAGCAAAACCATCTTCCAGAAGCTCGAACTGTGAGTCAACGAGATAATCAATTGGTTCTGCGGTAGTGCCGTCGGCAGCCTGAAACAGGAGGTTTACGACATTGGTGTTTGAGTCAAAATCCCCCTGGTGGAGTGTTAAGGCAACAGAGAGTTGTGCATCCGAGCCATCACAATCTTGGTCGATGGAATCTCCGGCAATCTCCTGGGCACCAGGATAGATTGTGCTGTCGTTATCGTTACAATCGGTGTCGTCTATCACGTAGCCAGCGGGAGGAGAGATGCCATCCATGGTTTCGTTCGCGTTGCCGTAGCCATCACCATCGCTATCTTGATAGTAGGTCGTAGAAGTGAAACCTTCATCAACGATGCCGTTGCAGTTGTTGTCTATGGAATCGAAGACTTCCTCGGCTCCGGGGTTGATGGCGCTGTCAGCGTCGTCACAGTCGGTGTCGTCTGCCACGTAGCCAGCAGGCAGAGTCGTGTCTTCTAGCGAATTGCTTGGGTTGCCGTAACCGTCATTGTCTTCGTCACTGTAATAGAATCTCTCGTCGATCGTTCCATCGCAGTCGTTATCGGAAGCGTCGTTAGGGTTTTCAACATTACCAGGATAATTGTTCGCATCGTTGTCGTCACAATCGGAGGTGCCTGTTGGTAGAGCATAGCCGACTGGTTGCTGAATCGCCTCAACCGTTGCGCCATCTTCGTCAGGAACTCCGTCTTGATCCGCATCGACGTACCAGGTCTCAACTCCTTCGTCGACGGTTCCGTCGCAGTTGTTGTCGATCGAGTCGTAGACTTCTGTGGCTCCGGGGTTAATGTCACTATTGGTGTCATCACAATCGCCATCTAAGCTGACATAACCTTCGGGGGGTGTCTCTGCAACGGTTGTATCAGTGACGTCACCATAGCCATCGCCATCGAGATCCACATAAAAGGTTAAAGTACCATCCGGGGTGGTGTCTCCTCCACCGCCCCCACCGCCGCCGCAACCAGCCATAGTGAAAGTGGTCAGCAATATGCCAACAATGGTTAATAGTTTCAATCGACCCATGGTAAGTGTTCCTTTCTGAGTTAGGGAGTTATGTTATGTAGTGAATTGTAAAAAGGGATTTTGGAAAAGCATGTCTGGAGCACTGATAATGCGTAAAGAGATGAGTAATATTTAAGTAAACTGTAGGTTATCATAGCAAATAAAAAGCTTTTTTATAATATGTTCGAAGCTTTGTCAATCAGGAAAAACCTGAGTCATATTGTGATATTGCACATTGTGCTCCCATACACTCCCCAGCAGCACCTAAAGAGGGGACACCGCCCTGGAGTCCTCTTAGCCTGTTTGTCTTGAGTTTAAATTCTTCTGAATGATGGGTTGTCTATTCTCCGACCCAAGTCGGGAGTTTCATAACCATTAACATTCAGCATAAACCTCACGACACTGGCCTTTGCGCGATCAGCATACTGACAAGTGGGTTATGTTCAGGACACGTACAGATGAGCACGAGAAATAACAAATATCGTTAGGGGCTTAAGGACTCAACTTGAGAATGTTGTTCGCAAAACATGTGCAGCAAACAACAGTCGAGAAACGAAACAGTTGTACTTAATGCATGCGGGTAGTCTGCTCGCCTGGAAGCAAGCAAAAAGGTTACGACTGGGCTATAAAGGCCGCCGTTCATGGAGAAAACATAGCTAAGTACGTTCTTGATCTGCATCAATATTCGTGGCATGATATCGAATCGTACATATACGAGTTTTGCTACACGAAGCGAGCCAAAAAGGTGTCTAAGTTCCTGTAGTTGCCAAAGCATACTAGACTCCGGCCTTCGGCACCACACATCAAGAAACGGCCTGGGACCAAGCGTCACAGGCCGTTTGTTTTTGTAAACACCACAAAACCGTTCGGAGCTTCGACAGCGTTGTTTCTCAGCTCGTGAGGACATCGCATTCCGCATGGACACGCTATGGATATCATTACACTGCTGGGTCTCGCCTTCGCCCTGGCCATGGATGCCTTCGCTGTCGCACTGACCGCCGGCGCCCTGCTCTACCCTGCCTCGGCCAGGCAGCAGTTCCGACTCGGTTTTCACTTTGGGCTATTCCAGGCGTTGATGCCGATTGTCGGATGGCTGGCGGGCATGACGATCGCGGACATCATCCGCGACTACGACCACTGGATCGCCTTCGGACTGCTCGCCTATGTCGGCGGCAAGATGATCCATGAGGCCTTTGCCGACGACGAACAGCGGTCCCCCAAAGACCCCACCCGCGGCATGACCCTGGTGGCATTGTCGGTTGCGACCAGCATCGACGCCCTGGCGGTCGGCTTGACCCTCGCCATGCTGTCTGTCGAAGTCTGGCTACCCGCGTTGGTGATCGGCCTGGTTGCCAGCGGTATGACCCTGATCGGCATGCGCCTGGGCGGTCACATCGGGGCATTGTGGGGGCGCCGGGTCGAGGTGCTCGGCGGTCTGGTACTAATCACTATCGGCGTCAAGATATTATTAGAACATACCCTGCAGGGGTAACCTGAAAGGAGCACACCATGAGCAAAGTCAAACTACAAACCAGCAAAGGCGACATCGTCCTGCAACTTAACACCGAGAAGGCGCCGATCAGCGCTGAGAACTTCATCGGCTACGTCAACGACGGTTTTTACGACGGCACCATCTTTCACCGCGTGATCGATGGCTTCATGATCCAGGGAGGCGGTTTCAACGAGCAGATGATCCAGAAGCCGACCAAGGGACAGATCAAGAACGAAGCCGACAACGGCCTCAAAAACAGTCGCGGCACCGTCGCCATGGCCCGTACCCAGGTGGTTGACAGCGCCACCAGCCAGTTTTTCATCAACTTGGTCGACAACAGTTTCCTCAATTTCAGCAGCCCGACTCCCTCCGGTTACGGCTATGCAGTATTCGGTGAAATTACCGAGGGGTTGGAGATCATCGACGAGATTGCCAAGGTCGCAACCGGCATGCGCGGCGGGCACCAGGACGTACCGACCGACACCATCACCATCGTCAAGGCGGAAGTCCTCGCCTGATTCTTCACTGCGCCCCTGCCCTTGTTGCGGCAGGGGCGCACGACAACCGTTGCCCACAACCCCAGCACATGATATAACGCCATTTGAATCTGTATAATCCGAGTCACCCTGATCCCATTCGACTCTGTTCAACAGGATTCGCAAATGGTGAAAAAAAAGATCCTCATCCCTGACGACAGTGAGCTTTTAGAGCTGCTGAACCGTTCGTTTCTGCATCGCGAAACGTTCGAGTTCTTAGTCGCACGGTGCGGCACCGAAGCGCGCCAGATGATCGAGGAGCATGATCCGATCCTCGCTATCCTCGACCTCGACATGGAAGGCCTCAGCGGTGACGCCTGCTGTCGTGAAATCAAGAATGACCCTTTTTTGTCCGATACGCCGATGGCCCTGATCGCCACCAGCTCCCATCCAGAGCCCCTTGAACGTTGCCAGTCCTCCGGATGTGATGCGATCCTCACCAAGCCACTCGACAAGAACCAGCTGCTCGGCATCCTCTGCCAGCTGCTGGAGATTGAACTGCGCGGCGAACCGCGCATGAGTGTGGACCTGAGCGCTCGCCTGCGCCGTGACGGTGAACGTGTCCATGACGTTCAAGCCGTTGACCTCAACCACGGCGGACTGTTCCTGCACACGCTGTGGCTACACCCGAGCGGTACCCGGTTGCAATTGAACCTGTTCGTTCCGGGGGTTGAGGGTTCCCTGACTTGCACTGTCGAGGTCGTCTGGGTCAACCACCAGGAGTGGCTCAAGGCCCATCGACTCCCGGTTGGCATGGGGATCAGGTTTATCGACCCAGACACAGACTTTTCCCAGGCTATTGATAAAATCTACACCTCGTCAGCGGGCCATTGACACCAATGACGTAACGACGGGCCCATCGCGGAGGCTTACGTGTCACCACTCTGGAAAAACATCTTTCGTCTTGGTTCCCCCAAGAGTTCGCTGGTTAACTTCCTGGCCACCGGTACGGTCTTTGAGGGTTTGTCGTCTCGTGACCGTCACTTCCTGGCTGACTATCTTCACGTGCGTCATTACGATCAGGGAGAATCGATCTTCGAAGAGGGGGATATCGGTTCCGGCTTCTACCTGATTCGCAGTGGCCATGTGCGTTTGTCACTTGAGCCCCCCGATGCTGAAAGCGTTGAACTGGCCCGCCTCGAAACGGGAGACTTTTTCGGCGAAACCGCGCTCAGCGAAGCGGCCCCCCGCCTGACAACCGCCGTGGCGATGGAGTCGAGTGAACTGGTCGGTCTGTTCCGCTCCGACCTTCAGCAGCTCGCCCAAAATCGTCCGGTGCTGTGCAACAAAATCCTGCTGAGTCTCAATCAGGTTCTTTCACGCCGCATTCGCTCCATGGAAACCCTGCATCGTGACAGCATCGTGCCGAGCAAGAGTAAAGGCTGAGTTGACTTATGCCGCGCGCGCCTTACCCCATTACCCGAGCTCAACTGCTGGTCTTCTACCTGGTCTTCACCGCCGCCCTGGCCACGGGGCTGGCTCTTTATTCTTCGGCCTCCAATGCCATCGGGCTCGTCCGCTCGGCAACCGAGGGGCTTTTCCTGCCACTTTTGCTGGCCCTGATCTCGACCTTCCTGCTCGATCCACTGGTACGTTTCTTCGAACATGTCAATATTCGCAAGAGCTTGTGCATATTCATCGTTTTTTTCTTCATCAGCCTGTTGATCATGACCTTCACCATGGTCATCGCTCCCCACTGGGAGAAGATGTGGTTCTCTCTGCAAGGCGACCTGCCACGCTATCTTGCGCGCGGCAACGAGGTGCTTAACAGCCTGCAGATGAAGCTGCTGGACAACTTCCCGTTCCTGCAGAACTTCGACCTGGTATCCCGCAGCAAGGTCCAGCTCGAGTCACTCGCCTCCACAGTCCTGGCGGCCACGCCCAAGTCGGCCATGCGCATCGGCAGCCTGCTCGTGCTGGTGCCGTTTTTTACCTTTTTCTTTCTGCGCGACGGACGCCAGATGATGCGCGGCGTCGTCTCCCTGACCCCCAATCGCCACTTCGAGATGGTTCTCGACCTCTATTCGAATATCGGCCAGCAGCTCGCCCAGTTTATCCGCGGCCGCCTTCTTGAAGCCCTGATCGTCGGGTTGGTCGTTACCTTGGGACTTTCGCTCACCGATATCCGTTATGCACCTTTCCTTGGAATTTTTGCCGGCCTGGCCAACCTGGTTCCCTATATCGGCCCGTTGGTCGGCATGGTCCCGGGACTACTGGTGGCATTGGTCGACCTCGGGCTTGGCGGTCAGTTCTGGTGGATCCTGATCGTTTATCTGCTGATCGCCCAGGTGATCGTGGATAATTTCATCCTCATACCACTGCTGATCAGCCGCGTCGCCAACCTGCATCCGATCTGGGTGGTTATTGCCGTCATCACCGGAGGAAAACTCTACGGTGTCATCGGCATGATCATCGGGGTCCCGATCTTCAGCATCATCAAGATTGCCGTTATCGAAACCCACCGCTACAGACGCCAGTTTGCCTTTAGCCATGTCATTGAATCGGCCAATGCACAACCGGTCAAGACCAAACGAAACCGCTCAACACACACCTGACCCCCACAGATAATCCGCTTCGATAAATCTTGTCAGACTAAAAAGGGCATGCCTTACGGCATGCCCTTTGATGTTATGCGCTGTCCCACCGCCCTTTACCGGTTCAATGACTCCCCCATGCGCCGATCCGTCTTGCGAACGTGCTGGATAATCCAGTCAAGGACCGTGGCATTGGTGGTAATCAACAGATCCATTCCAGCACCATGATCGGCATAGATCTGTCGCAGGTCATCCAGTTTCCCCCGAAACACTTCGTGTTCGAGAAGGTGTGACTCCAGGTCAGCGTAGCCGGAAGAACGCATGAACTGCTCCTCGGCCGAGAAATGCGTTTTTACATAGTCACTCAAAAACTCAAGCAGGCGACTGAGCTCGTCACGCCCCTGCCCCTCGCGACAAGCCTTGAGTAGCAGATCAAAACGGGAAAAGAGTTCTTGATGTTGCTTGTCGATCTGTTCGATCCCGATGGCCAAACTGTCATTCCACAACGAATGCGACATCTTGCTAACTCCAGTCTGATTGAAGGGTGATTACGGCATCCAGTCTACCCCGACAGTTGCTGCACGTCCAGCCACGGGGTGATGCGAAACAGGCTATTCGTCGGGCAAGATGACTGACTGCTCCGGGAGGGTGATGACAAATTGCGTTAGCTCTCCGGGACGGCTCTTGGCGCGAATGCTGCCACCGTGACGATTGACCACACGGCGTGTCGTGGCCAGACCGACTCCGATCCCCGGGTAGCCCTGGTCGCGATGTAAGCGCGTAAAGGGCTGAAACAGCTTATGGGCATCCTGCATATCGAAGCCGACCCCGTTATCCTCAATCGATATGCTTACCTGCCCGTCCTTACGCTCGCACTGAACGGCCAGTTTGCTGAGCTTGCATTTGCGCGTGTACTTCCAGGCATTGCCAAGCAGGTTGGAGAGTAGAATCCGCAGCAGACGCCGATCGCCGACAATCTCGAATCTGTCCGGCTTGTCGAGGGTAAACAGGCGATGAGGCTCGAGGGCTCGTAGTTCAAGAACGATCTCTTCGATCAATAGTGCCAGATCAACCGACTCCAGATGCAGTTAGGCATGCTCGACGCGACTGAGCGTCAGCATCCCATCAACCAGTTCTTCCATCTGCACGCAACCGTGCAACACATCGTTAATCATGGCGATGGCCCCCAGATTATCCTTGGGGCATTGTTCATCAAGTACCTGGGCCGCCATGTAGATACGGGTCAGGGGTTGACGCAGGTCATGGGCCAATGCGGAGCTAAAGGCTCGCAATTCACGGTTACTTTCTTCAAGCCGCTCCGTCAACTGCTGTATGTGCGACTCGTGTCTCATCCGTTCGGTGGTGTCCTGAACGACCTCGATACCCGCAACAATGGTCCCGTCAGCCTTTTTCAACGGTGCAGAGATCAACTCAAGATAACGCTCCTCGCCGTTGATCACGTTACGCTTGTTCAGGGTATGAACTTCGCCATCGACAAAGGTTTTTTCCAGCGGACACCCCTCACAAACCTCGTTCTCTCCAGAATAGGCAGCATAGCACTGTTCACCGGCGCGGTTCCCGATCACCCGGGCGTGTGCGGGATTCTGGTAGAGGATCTTGAAGGATGGAGATTGGATGCTGATGCGCATCGGCGCCGACTCGAGAATGTCTTGAAACTTGGTCATCTCATCGTTACGTTCCTGAAGTGCCTGGATCAACTCCCCACGTAATACCGATTCACCCCGAAAACGCTGCCAGACATACAAGCAGCAGAAAATCTGCAAGACAACCGGTACCAGCCAAAACGGCGTGGCATGGTGGAAAAACAGCGTCAGCTTGGCGAATCGAGGCCCTTCCGGGATCAGCAGATGGTGCAGACTTGCAATCAGCAGGTACGCAGAGACGACAAACAAGACCACGAGAACGGCCCGATCACGCCCCTTGGAAGGTTTACTAAGAAAGATGGAGTTATCAGATTCAGAAGACACAGCAAAACTTTCACAAAAACAACTATGTGTGTCTTCTAATCTAAATAAAAGGCAGAGTCAAGTCCTCAAGTATATAATCGGATCAAAACTTAGTGCTCGAAACGCCAACAGGCATGCAGCGTCTTGCGTGAAAAATCTTCATCATGGGACTGTGCGGTAAAATCTTGTCGCCGACAATCGGGCAAAACCGTCTCATCAAGTTTAAAACTGCGCAGGTTAGTTGAAAAATAGAGGACCCCCCCCGGAGCGAGCAGCCGGGCTGTCGCCTCAAGCAACTGTGGGTGGTCGCGCTGAATATCGAAATCGCTGTCCATCCTCTTGGACCGGGAGTACGAGGGGGGATCGAGGAATATAAGATCGAAACGCTCCTGGCTGCGCTCCAGCCATTCACGGACATCCGCGCGGATCACCCGATGTTGCCCCGTATCGAGGCGGTTGAGCGCGAGATTCCTCCGCGCCCAGTCGGTATAGGTCTTGGAGAGATCAACACTTGCACTGCTGAGCGCACCACCACTGGCCGCTTGGACCGTGGCCGCGCCGGTGTAGCAGAACAGGTTCAGAAAACGCTTACCGGACGCTTCCTCGTGCAGACGTAAGCGCAACGAACGATGATCGAGAAACAGACCGGTATCGAGATAATCACTGAAATTAACCAGCAGGCGGCACGAACCTTCATTGACCTCGTGAAATACCTCCTGTCGATCGAACTTCTGGTATTGTGCGTTTCCCCGCTGGCGCCGCCGTTCTTTGAGAAAGGTTCGCTCCGGAGGTATACCCGTCACCTCGGGAAGCACCTCGAGCAGTTCAATCAGGCGTTTCTGGGCCAGAGCACTGTCCACCTTGGCCGGAGGCGCATATTCCTGAACGTGCAGCCACTCTTCATACCGGTCAATCGCCACATTGTATTCGGGCAGATCGGCATCATACAACCGCAAGCAACTGACATTGTTGCGTTTAGCCCAGCGATTGAGACGCTTAAGATTCTTACGCAACCGATTGGCGAACGCTTCCGCTCCCGGGCTCAACTCGCGTGGTGATGCCTGTTGCTCCTTCCCGGCCTTCAACTCCCGGGACTCGTGGAGGCGGAAGCGGAACAGGCGGCACTCAAGGGCGCCGTTGTAGAGGGTATTGATCCGTTCTGCACGAACACCGAGGCGACGTGCCAATGCCGGCGCCCCCGTCAGGATGCCGGCCGACCAGCCGGCGAAACGACTGCGCAGGATCTCACCGAAGCGGGCATAGAGCTCGCCAAGCCGCGGCGTATCTCCGAGCCGCTCACCGTACGGAGGGTTACAGACCACCAGCCCTTTTTTTTCTCCGGGGGGCTGCAATACCTCCAGCTCTTGCTGATCGAAGTTCGTCCAGGCCGACACGCCCGCACGCGCCGCGTTGGTTCGTGCCGCACGGATCGCCGCAGCGTCCATATCGTAACCGAACAGGGTCGTGCCCTGTTCCGGGGCAACCTTCTGCTGCTCGGCTTCATCGATCAGGCGCTGCCACAAGTCCTGGTCATGCAGTCGCCAGGTCTCGAACCCGAACCGCTCTCGCAGCAGCCCGGGGGCGATGCGGGCAGCCATCAGGGCCGCCTCGATGACCAGGGTCCCCGAACCGCACATCGGGTCGACCAGCGGCGCCTGCTGCTCAAGCAGCGTCGGCCAGCCACAACGCATCAGGATCGCCGCGGCAAGGTTCTCCTTGAGCGGGGCCTGCGCTCCCAGGGTACGATACCCCCGACGGTGCAGGCTCTCCCCGGAAAGATCAAGAAACAGCTGTCCCTGTTGTTTTTCGAGGTGCAAGCGGATGCGCAGATCGGGCTGCCGCAGGTCGACACTGGGGCGGGCACCCGATTGCTCACGCAGACGGTCCACCAGCGCGTCCTTGACCTTGAGTGCCGCGAAACGGGTATGATCAACGCCGGGGGCCTTGCCGGTGGCATCCACCGCCAGAGACTGGTCAGCATCGAGATGCTCCTCCCACGGTACGTCGAAACAGCCCTGATAAAGCTCGTCAGCCGAGCTTACCGGAAAGACCGCAAGGCGCAGCAGGATGCGCCCGGCCAGGCGCGAGCAAAGACAGGCACGGTACGCGACTTCAAGGTCGCCGGTAAAAGCGACCCCCTGATGCGCAAGCTTAACCTCTTGCGCACCGAACGAAGTAAGTTCCTCGCCTAGAAGGTCCGCGACGCCACGCGGAGCCGTTGCAAAATAATCAAATTGAGCCATATGCTGTTGATGCTCCACGCCTCAAACGCTCGGCACCCCCGGAGTAACTCCGGGGGTGCCGTCAAACATGCGTCGATTAAAATAGTGGTCTTAGCCGATCTCGACCAGTTGCACATCGAAGGTCAAATCCTTACCGGCAAGAGGATGGTTGGCATCCAGGGTAATGCTCTCTTCGGCAACCTCGGTCACGGAAACCACCAGCAGGTCCGCCTCGGACTGCCCCATCTGCAACTGTTGACCGACCTCGGGATCCAGCCCTTCCGGGAGCTGCGAGCGCGGTACAGTTAATACCATATCCTCGCGATACGGTCCGTAAGCATCTGCACACGGGATGGTAATGGTCTTGGAATCACCCACGGCCATACCGTCAACGGCGGCATCAAAACCGGGAATCACCTGGCCGTTGCCGAGCGTAAAGGCCAGCGTGTCACGCCCCTCCGAACTATCGAACACCGAACCGTCGTCGAGACGCCCGGTGTAATTGACCTTGACGGCGTCACCTTGCTTGGCTTGCGACATCATCTATCTCCTTGCTTGAGGTTCTAAACGGCTGCCCGGGCACCTGTTTTCAGGAGCGCATTTCCAGGCAACGACGAATTTCTTCTACACAACTATAGGGAATCCTCTGGGTGCATCGAACATAACCGAGACGCTCGTGGTTCCCCTCGATGCCATGAAAATCGGAGCCCCCGGTAACAATCAACCCGAGACTGCGAGCCAGGTTGAGATACCACGGGAACTGATCGTCCCCGGTACCACTGTTATAAATTTCAATCCCATCCAGCCCCATCTCGGCAAAGCTTCTGATCAAACGCTCCAACCGTGAACGCCGCGGAGTAATAAACGGGGGATGGGCAAGTACGGCAACCCCGCCGGCATGATGAATCAGCGCGATCGCCTGTTCAACTGGAAACGCCCATTTTTCAACGTTGCAGGGACGCAGATAACGGCGGAAGGCATCTTCCATATCGATTGCGTGCCCCATCTCCATCAAAGCCCGGGCAATATGCGGTCTCCCGAGCGCCCCCTCGGCGAGGGCAGCGACCCGGGCAAATTCGATCAACTCAAGCCCTTCATCCTGCAGGCGGAGGTTGATATTCGCCACGATCTTCTCGTTGCGGGTCTCGCGATGAGCTCGAAACTCTTCCAGGGCTTCGCCAAGCGCCGCATGGCGAGGATCAAAACCGTAACCGAGCAGATGAATATCGTGCCACTGGTTCCAGACCACCGACAGCTCCACGCCGGTCAGAACCTCGATGCCGAGCTTCGCTCCTGCCTCACATGCCGACTCGACACCGGCAATCGAGTCGTGATCGGCCAGCGCTATCGCCGCAAGGCCGGATTCGACCGACAACCGCACCACCTCCTCCGGAGAATAGACCCCGTCCGAGCAGGTGCTGTGCAGATGCAGATCGACAAAACGTTCCATGTGACTCCCCTGATTGAATTTTTGATGATAACGCATTTACACGTTTTACGGGGGATTTTTTCCGGAAAAGTTCGCTATATATGCTGGATGCTTGACCACTTGCGCCAACTCCGGTACAAAAAACAGGCTCCCGTTAAAAGTCAACCAGCTACACAGGAGAGACATGGCCACCCTTCTTGACGTCCACAACCTCACCACGCACTTCTTTACACAACGCTGCCTGATCGAGGCAGTGAGGGGAATCGACTTCCATATCGACGAGGGGGAAACCCTGGCCCTGGTCGGCGAATCGGGCTGTGGCAAATCGATGACTGCTCTTTCGCTGCTACGACTGATTCCTCCCCCCGGTCGGATCGTCGAAGGGGAGATCATCTACCGCGGGCAGGACCTTCTACAGCTGCCCGAGAAGGAGATGCTGCGGATCCGTGGCAACCAGATCGGCATGATCTTCCAGGAGCCGATGACCTCGCTCAACCCGGTGCTGCGGATTGGCGAACAGATTGCGGAGGTACTGCGACTGCACCGTGGACTCGGGGACAAGGAAGCGCGCGACGCGGCGACTGACCTGCTGCAACAGGTCGGCATCTCGTCACCCCGCCAGCGGCTTGCCGACTTCCCTCACCAACTCTCCGGAGGCATGCGCCAACGTGTCATGATCGCCATGGCCCTGGCCTGCAACCCGGGCCTGCTGATCGCCGATGAGCCGACAACGGCACTCGATGTCACCATCCAGGCCCAGATCCTCGACCTGCTGGCGCGCCTCAAGCAAGAACGCAGCATGGCGACCCTGCTCATCACCCACGACCTCGGACTCGTGGCGCAGTATGCCGACCGGGTAACGATCATGTACGCCGGGCTGGTGGTGGAGAGTGCTCCGACACCGCTACTGTTCGAAAACCCGCAGCACCCCTACACGCGTGGCCTGCTCGGATGCATCCCCAAGCTTGGCGAGCGCCGCGAGCGGCTGCAGAGTATCGACACCCGCGTGCTCCACGCAGGCCCCGACGAACAGGGTGAATCCTTTTTCGATCGTTGCCCCCCACTCTATGCACCACGGCAAAATGACCTACCGCCCCTCGTGGAGATCGCTACCGGCCACCATGTGCGCCGCTGGCAGGAGTAACGCATGCCCGCTCTGCTTAAAGTCACTGACCTACATCACAGCTTCGCCATTCCCCGTGGACCTGGCACCCCTTCTGGCGGCCGCGTCCATGCCGTCAACGGCGTCAACTTTGAACTCCTCGAGGGAGAAACCCTCGGCCTGGTTGGAGAATCGGGCTGTGGAAAATCGACCACCGGCAAACTCCTGTTGCGCCTGCTCGAACCGGAGCAGGGTCGCATCGACTTTCAGGGACAGGACATCAGCCACCTCTCGGAACGCCAGCTGCGCCCGCTACGACGCCACATGCAGATGATCTTCCAGGACCCCTTCTCGTCCCTGAATCCACGCATGCGCATCGGCGACATCCTGGCCGAACCGCTTACCATCCATGGCCTCGTCAAACCCCAGGAACTGGAGGCCAAGTGTTGCGAGCTCCTCGAAACCGTCGGCCTGGACGGCGACTACCTGCACCGCTTCCCCCATGAATTCTCCGGGGGACAACGCCAGCGCGTCGGTATCGCTCGTGCCCTGGCGGTACGCCCACAACTGATTATCGCCGACGAACCGATTTCGGCGCTGGATATCTCGATCCAGGCCCAGATCATCAACCTTCTCCAGGATATTCAGCAACGCTTCAAACTCACCTACCTGTTCATTGCCCATGATCTCTCGGTCATCGAACACATCAGCACGCGGGTCGCGGTGATGTACCTTGGACAGATTGTCGAAATTGCACCGACCGAGCACCTCTACGGCCGCTACCAGCACCCCTACACCGAGGCGTTACTCGCCGCAATCCCTCACCCCGACCCCAAGGTTACACGTCACCCCCCGCTGCTTCACGGCGAGCCCCCGTCGCAGATCGACATCCCCTCCGGCTGCACATTTCACCCCCGCTGTCGCTATGCCAGTGAACTTTGCCGCACCACCGCACCGAGGTTAAGTGAACGGGGTCCCGATCATCTGGCGGCCTGCCATCACAGCGATCGACTCCGGACCACTCCGTCAACTTGAGCATCTAAAAGCATTGACTATAAGTGCCAAAGTTGGCACAATCCTCCGATCATTTTTGTCACACGAGGAGAATCTGTATGGGGCCGATCAAGACCGTCCGCCAGAGCTGTCGCAAATGCTACAGCTGTATCCGCAACTGCCCCGTCAAAGCCATCAAGGTCAAAAAAGACTCCGCAGAGGTTATCCATCATCGCTGTATCGGCTGTGGTGAATGCCTGCGCGTTTGCTCACAAAAGGCCAAGGTCATTGCCGATGCGATTGACCAGACCAACACTTTTCTCTCCGAGGAGCGCGAAGTCATTGCCGTACTCGGCACCTCCTACCCGGCCTTCTTCAGTGAAGTCCGCCCGGGACAGCTCGCCAACGGTATCCGCAAACTCGGTTTCAGTGAAATCCACCAGGGAGCTTTCGGCGTCGAACTGATCCGCGACAGCGTCAATCAACATCTGCTCGCCGGAAAGAGCGCGCCCCTGATCTCTTCACATTGCCCGACGATCGTCGATCTGATCGAACGCCACTACCCGCAACTGGTCAAAAACCTGATGCCGGTGGTCTCGCCGATGGTCGCCATCGGTCGCTACATTCGTGAGCAACGCGGCAACGTCCGCGTGGTCTACATCAGCTCCTGCATAGCCGGAAAGTTTGAAATCGAATCCGAAGAGGTTACCGGGTCGATCGACCTGGTACTGACCTTTAACGAATTGAGCCAGATGCTCAAACGGGAAGGTATCGACCTGACCCGCCTGCCAGACTCCCCCTTTGACGGACGTCCTCCGAGCAAAGGCGGCCTGTTTGCCATTTCCGGAGGCCCCCTACAGGCCTTCGAGGTTGAAGGTGACGCCCTGAACAACGAATATATTTCGACCGAGGGGAAGGAAAACGCCCTAGAGGTGATCAAGGATCTCGCTGCCGCGCGCATCAAGCCGCGCATCGTCGATCTGCGCTTTTGCAACGGCGGCTGCACCGGCGGACCGGGAAAAAACAACAGCCTTACATCGTTCTCCAAGCGCAACCTGATCGTCGACTACCACCGACGCAACGATGTCCCTTATAACTAGAGCCTTGACTACGCAGCCAGCCAGCTTGAAGAGAGTCAGCTGCAGCGCAGCTTCAAAAACAAATATCGCCGTCTCGATCTCCCCACAGGCGACAACATCCGCTCTATCCTGCAAAGTACCAACAAATTCAGCGAACAGGACGAACTTGACTGCGGAGCCTGTGGCTATGCCACCTGCCGCGAACATGCCGTAGCGGTTTCCCAGGAATTGGCCGAACAGGAAATGTGCCTCCCCTGGTCACTCAAACGTCTCGAAGAGGATCGGGTTGTGCTGGCACAAAAGTACGAACTCGCCCAGCGCGCTCTGGCCCAGGAGTTCGGTGACACCTCGATGGTCGGCAACGATCCGCGCACCATGGAAGTACTGAAGCTGATTCACCAGGTCGGGCCGACCCCGACCACGGTCCTGATCCGTGGCGAAAGCGGTACCGGCAAGGAACTGACCGCCCGTGCCATTCACGAAGCCAGCCAACGCTCTGATAAGCCGCTGGTTACCGTCAACTGCACCACCCTTACCGACAGCCTGCTCGAAAGCGAACTATTTGGGCACAGGAAAGGGGCCTTTACCGGCGCCATAGCCGACAAGCGCGGCCTCTTTGAAGCCGCCAACGGCGGCACCATCTTCCTTGACGAGATCGGCGACATCACCCCAAAACTCCAGGCCGAACTGCTGCGCGTCCTCGACAGCGGCGAGATCCGCCCGGTAGGCGGCAACCACAGCAGTAAAGTTGAAGTTCGCCTGATCGCCGCCACCAACCGCAATCTCGAACTCGGCGTCAAGGAAGGCTGGTTCCGCGAAGACCTCTACTACCGACTCAACGTTTTCACCATCACCGTACCCCCGTTGCGCAGCCGCCTCGAATCGATTCCGGCCCTGACACAGCACTTTATTCGCCGTGCCAGCCAACGCACCAATAAAGCCATTAACGGTATCGAGGACCGCGCCATCGCCGCCATGATGCAATACAAGTGGCCGGGTAATATTCGTGAAATGCAAAACGTCATCGAACGAGCCGCGGTGCTTGCCCAGGACGATATCATCCGCCTCGAAAACCTGCCGGTGGTGTTTGCCGAACTGGCCCTGCAATCGGGTAACAGCGATCCACTGCCAACCAGCCCCACCTTCCGCAATCAGCGAGAACGCCACCTCTCCCAGGTCGAGAAGGGCCTGATCAAGCACTACCTCCAGGAAGCCAACGGCAATGTCTCAGCAGCCGCGCGTAAGGCACAGATCCCTCGGCGCACATTCTATCGACTCCTGGAACGCTACGACCTCAAGGGGAGCGAATTCCGTCGCAATAACCGCTAAAGTTGTGCCAAGTGGCACAACTGCGGCAGAACTGTGTCAAATTCGTCACAATCTAGAGCTATCATCCCTCCCCCTACTCCATTACCGTGAACCAACCAGCCCCACATCCACCAAGAAATAATATTTTTTATCATTTAATTACAGATAGTTATACGCATAACACCTATCCCTCGATCAACAAACTAATACCTTGGCATACACCATGCTTATTAACTTGAGCAAAACATTATGCAGGGGAATGATCAGGTCCCGACCCAAGCGGAAATCCTGTACCCCTTTAGCGCCGCCGCAGAACTCTCTCCCTGCCGCGGCGTTTTTTTTTTGCAGAGTCTCCTGAGATACAGTATGATGTTTCGGTTTAGAGTCTGTCTTTATTTGCAGCCATAATATGGCTATTCATCTATTCAGTGATCCCCCTATGCCCTTACGTAAAAACGAGTCTTTCGGCATCAGCATCCTGGAGGATATCAGCACCCTGATCCTCCACTCGCACGACCTTCAGGAAACCCTTGTCAATATCGTGACATTGGTCGCCAAGCGGATGCGCACCGACGTCTGCTCCCTCTATCTCGCCGACGAAGACGCCACTAATCTGCATCTCATGGCCAGCAAAGGTCTGTCAAAGCGGGCCATCGGCAAGGTTACCATGAAGGTCGACGAAGGACTCACCGGCCTCGCCTTCGAGGAAAAGAAGGTCATTTCACTGATTGAACCTCAAAACCATCCCAGGTATCGCTATTTCAAGGAGACCGGCGAAGAGCGCTTCCACGCCTTCCTCGGCATCCCCCTGTTTGACCGCGAAAATCCACTCGGCGTGCTGGTACTACAGACCAAGCAACCACGTGAATTCAGCAAGGACGAAATCAGCGCCCTTTCGACCATCGCCTTCCAGGTCTCGTCGATCGTCATCAACGCGCGTCTGCTCGATTCGATCCGGATCAAAGAAGCCGAAAATCATACCGTTAACCTCCCCGAACTCCCGGACACCTTTACTCCGGAAGCGGAACAGCCGAAAAATCACCACTCAACCCTGCGTGGCATCATTGCGTCGAACGGCATCGCCTCGGGTCCGGCGCATATTATGGGTAGCGGTGAAGCACCTCACGAAATCCAGGACAGCAGCACCATAGACGTCGAAGCGGAAATCGCACGCCTATACGATGCGCTGGAAAAGACCCGCATCCAGACCATCTACCTGGAAAAACGCATGGCTGAGCGCCTTTCAGACATCGACGCCTCAATCTTCCACTCCCACCTGATGATCCTCGAAGACCATGGTTTCACAGAGAAGATTACCGAGGTAATCCAGCGTGGTTCCAGCGCTCCGTATGCCGTGCAGAAGATTGTCGGGGACTACGTCAAGGCCTTCGGGCGCATGGACGACCCCTACCTCCAGGAGCGCGGGGCCGACATGAAAGATATCGGGCGGCGCCTGATGGGTAACCTCACCGGACAGACGACCTCCAGCAACCTCAAGCTGCGCCAACCAGGGATCATTGTAGCAAACGAGATACTCCCCTCGGACATGGCGGTGCTGGACCACGAGATGATATCCGGCATCATCACCGAGGTCGGAGCAACCAACTCGCACGCCGTGATCATGGCCAAGTCGCTTGGTATCCCTTGCCTGGTCGCAGTCACGAACGCCCTCAAGCAAATCAACCCGGACGACCCCCTGATCCTCGATGCCAATTCGGGCTGTCTGTACGTCCACCCGACGCCCGAAATCGCCGAGGAATACAGCCGTCTGGAAAAGGAACGCCATCAGGAGATCAGCCGTCTTGCCGAATTCCGCAGCAAACCGGCCTTGAGCAAAGACGGTATCGAAGTCAAACTGCGCGCCAACGTCGGACTGTTGAGTGATGTCACCGTCGCGCGCACCAACGGCGCCGAAGGGGTCGGACTCTATCGCACCGAATTTCCCTACATGACCCGCACCACCTTCCCGGACCGGGACGACCAGGTCGCCCTGTATCGAAAGGTTATCGAGGGTTTCGACGGTCTACCGGTCACCATCCGCACCCTCGACATTGGAGGCGACAAGGGGCTCCCCTACTTTGCTTCCCCCAAAGAGGACAACCCCTTCATGGGCTGGCGCTCGGTGCGTGTCTCACTCGACAATCTCGACATTTTCCGCACTCAGATCGAAGCGATCCTGATGGCCGGCGCCTTCGGTCCGGTCAAGCTACTGTTCCCGATGATCTCGAGCGTTTCGGAAATCCGTGCATGCAAGGAAATCGTCCAGGAGGCTCGCCACAACCTGCGCCACGCCGGCATCGCCCACGCCGAACATGTTCCGCTTGGCATCATGATTGAAGTCCCGGCGGCCGTACAGATGGCCGACCGCCTGTCTCGTGAAGTTGACTTCTTCGCCCTCGGCACCAATGACCTGGTCCAGTACCTGCTAGCGGCTGACCGCAACAACCCGCTGGTGCACAAGTACTACGACATCATGCACCCCGGCGTACTGCGTGCTATCGCGGGCATAATCGCCTCGACCAGCGACGAAAACATCGATCTATGCATCTGCGGTGAGATGGGAAGCGACCCCCTCGGGTTCCTGGTGCTGTTCGGACTTGGCGTACGTGAGTTCTCGATGCCGGCACCGCTGATCCCACGCCTTAAGGCATTTTTGGCCGGCATCGACTCACGCGAAGCCGAAACCATCGCCCTGCACGCCCTCGACCTCGAGGAAAGTCACTTGATTCGCGAATTTCTCTGCGACGAGGTAGCCCGTATGGCACCGGGACTCAAAGGGCAACCATTTCTCCCTTGCACCTCCAGCTAATCCATCTTCACTACTTCAGAAACAACAAAAAGGATCGAAACATGAGCACTCTCCCCAAATGTCCGGAATGCAGTTCCGAATACACCTATGAAGACCGCGACCTGTATGTCTGCCCCGAATGCGCCCATGAATGGCCGCAAGCAGCCGCTAACGAAACCGAGGACGGTGGCGACGCGATTCGCGACGCCCACGGAAACGTACTACAGGATGGTGACAGCATAACCGTCATCAAGGACCTCAAGGTCAAGGGATCGTCGCTGGTGGTCAAGGTCGGAACGAAGGTCAGAAATATTCGACTCGTGGGAGGGGATCACGACATCGACTGTAAAATTGACGGCATCGGTGCCATGAAGCTGAAATCCGAGTTTGTCAAGAAGGCCTGAGCGGGCAATTGTCACCCCTCCTTCTTCCATCTTCTCAACAAAAAAGGCCACCTGAAAAGGTGGCCTTTTTTTTCAACCGAACTGATGCATCAATACGTCTCGACATGCAGCTCGAAGTGCGCCTGCGGATGAATGCAGGCCGGACAGGTCTCCGGTGCGGCATCCCCTTCGTGGATATACCCGCAGTTGCCACACTTCCAGGCAACCTTTCCATCCTTCTTGAAAACCTTCCCTTGCTCGACATTCTCGAGCAGTTTGCGGTAGCGTTTCTCATGAGCCACCTCAACCTTGGCAATCGCATGAAAGGCATTCGCCACCTCGATGAAGCCCTCCTCTTCGGCGATGTTGGCCGCGTCGGGATAGAGTACGCTCCATTCTTCCTTCTCACCCTCAGCAGCTGCCAGCAGGTTCTCGGCGGTCGTGCCGATCACTCCGGCAGGGAATGTCGCAACAACCTCCACCATCCCCCCTTCGAGGAACTTGAAAAAACGCTTCGCATGCTCGCGCTCATTCTCCGCTGTCTCCAAAAACAGCGTCTCAATCTGACGATAGCCCTCCTTGCGCGCTACCGACGCGTAATAGGTATAACGATTACGGGCTTGCGACTCACCGGCAAACGCTGCCAGCAGGTTCTTTTCAGTCCGGGTTCCCTTCAATGAAGCCATCAGCTCTTCTCCTTATCACGGTACTCATTCAATCTGGCACCTAGATCTTTAAGACACATTGCGTAATCGTATCAACTTCAAAAAACAATGCAAGATCGACAGGTCGAATTCCGGCTCATTTTCTGGCAACGCAACCGCCAGCTCAAAAACAAAGCAGCCGACCATAAGGCCGACTGCTTTGTCTCTCTCCACTGCCAACAGCTGGCAGACTATTCGAGGACGACCAGCAGGTCCCCCTGGTCGACCTGGTCCCCTTCCTTAAACAGGACCTCCTTGACCACACCGTCACGCTTGCTCTTGACGTTAGTCTCCATCTTCATCGCCTCGGTGGTCAGAAGGGTATCCCCCTCCTTGACCTCGTCACCAACGCTAACCGCCAGTTTGAAAATCTTGCCCGGCATCGGCGCCCCGACCTGCTTGCTGTCGCCGGAATCGGCCTTCACGTGGCTCGCCTCGTCGCTCTCCACCGAGAGATCTTTGACGGTCACCTGACGCGGCTCACCGTTAAGTTCGAAGTAGATATTCCGCGTGCCATCCTCGTGTACCTTGCCGATGGCATTGAGCTTGACGATCAGGGTCTTGCCTGCCTCGATATCGACTGTCACCTCGTCACCGACATCGAGGCCGTAGAAGAACACCGGCGTCGGCATGAACGAGGTGTCGCTGAACTCCTGGCGATGGCGATCAAACTCCTCGAAGACCCCGGGGTAGAGTACTGCAGAGAGCACGTCGCGATCGCTTACCGCATGCTCGAGTTTCTTCTCCAGCTCTTCCTTCTTGGCGGCAAAATCGACCGGTTCGAGCAGTTCTCCGGGACGACAGGTGAGCGGCTGCTCCCCTTTGAGGATAATCTTCTGCAGCTCGTAAGGAAAACCGCCGTGGGGCTGGCCGATCATCCCCTTGAAGAAGTCAACAACCCCCTGCGGGAAAGTCAGTTCATCGCCACGCTGGAAGACATCGACCGGCTCGAGGTTGTTCTGCACCATGAACATCGCCATGTCGCCAACGATTTTCGACGAAGGGGTCACCTTGACCAGGTCTCCGAACATATCGTTGACCTTGCGGTACATCTCCTTACACTCCTCCCATCGGTGACCGAGCCCTAAACCCTCGACCTGCGGCTTGTAGTTGGAGTACTGGCCACCGGGGATTTCGTGGTGGTAGACCTGTGCGGTACCGCTACGCAGCTCCGACTCGAATGGCGCGTAGTAAGGGCGTACGGTCTCCCAATAGTTGGCGAGCTGCTGCAGTCCCTCCTGGTCGAGCTGGGGATCCCAGATGGTCCCCTCGAGAGTGGCGAGCAGCGCGTTCATGTTCGGCTGGGCGGTCAGGCCGGAAACAGAGGAGAGCGCAGAGTCGACGATATCACAACCTGCCTGGGCTGCCATCATCAGCATTGCACCGCCATTACTCGAGGTGTCGTGGGTGTGAAGATGAATCGGGATGCCGATCTCGTTCTTCAACGCCTTGATCAGCTTCTCGGCCGCAAACGGCTTGAGCAGCCCGGCCATGTCCTTGATCGCAAGGATGTGGGCGCCCATCTTTTCGAGCTCCTTGGCCAGCTCGACGTAGTAAGTAAGCGGGTACTTGTCCCGTTTTGGATCGAGGATGTCACCGGTGTAGCACATCGATGCCTCGCAGACCGCATCGGTACGCTCGCGTACCGCCTCCATGGCGACCTTCATCCCCTTGGCCCAGTTGAGCGAATCGAAAATACGAAAAACATCAATACCACTTTCAGCGGCCTTGACGGTAAACTCCTGCACGACGTTGTCAGGGTAATTGGTATACCCGACAGCGTTGGAGCCGCGCAACAGCATCTGGAAGAGGATGTTCGGTATCTTTTGACGCAGACGATCGAGACGCTCCCAGGGGTCTTCACTTAAAAAGCGCATCGAAACATCGTAGGTTGCGCCCCCCCACATCTCGAGAGAAAAGAGGCCGCCACCGAGGTGTGCGGTCGCCTCGGCGATACGGTCGAGGTCGAAGGTACGGAAGCGGGTCGCCATCAGTGACTGGTGGGCGTCGCGCATGGTGGTATCGGTGACCAACAACTGCTTGTGTTCACGCGCCCACTTGGCCAGCCCCTCGGGACCCTTCTCACGCAGAATGTCACGGGTACCACGTGGATGCGCCTGACCGTAAGGTATCTCGGGAATTTCCGGTTCACGTAGATCCTTAAAGTGCAGCTTCTTCTCCGGGGTGATGCCAGGGTAACCGTTAACCGTGGTATGCCCGATGAAAGAGAGGATCTTGTTGGCGCGGTCCTTCTTGACCGGCAGCTGGAAAATTTCCGGATGATTATCGAGGAACGAGGTATCGCACTCCCCTTTCAGAAACACCGGGTGGGTAATGACCCGCTCGAGGAAACCGATGTTGGTCTTGACGCCACGGATACGGAACTCCTGCAAGGCGCGATCCATGGTGCGCGCTGCGTCGCTGAAGGTCAGCCCCCAGGTCGAAATCTTGACCAGCAATGAGTCGTAGTGCGGTGTGATCACCGCACCGGCATAACCGGCCGCCGCGTCGAGTCGTACACCGAAGCCTGCCGCGGTGCGGTAGGCCTTGATGGTGCCAAAGTCGGGGGCAAAGTTGTTTATTGGATCTTCGGTGGTGATACGCGACTGGATAGCATAACCGCGCAGCTCAATATCCTTCTGGCTCTTGATGCCGATCTCTGGATCGGAGAGTTTGTGCCCCTCAGCGATGCGGATCTGTGCCTGAACCAGGTTGCGCATGGTGGCGAGCTCGGTGACGGTATGCTCGACCTGGATGCGCGGATTGACCTCGATAAAGTAGAAGGCGCCGCTCTTGTCCATCAAAAACTCGATGGTCCCGGCGTTACGATAGTCCACCGCGCTGGCGATCTTTAGAGCGTAACCACACAGCTCCTCGCGCTTTTTCTTATTGAGATAGAGCGACGGCGCTATCTCGATGACCTTCTGGTGACGGCGCTGAATGGAGCAGTCACGCTCGTAAAAGTGCACCAGGTTGCCGTGGGAATCGCCGAGGATCTGCACCTCGACATGTTTCGGCTGCTCGAGGTACTTCTCGAGAAAGATCGCGGCATTGCCAAAGGCCGCCGCCGCCTCGGAAGAAGCGCTCTTCATCCCCTCGATGAGTTCTTTCTGGTTGTAGGCCACACGCATGCCGCGTCCGCCACCACCGGCGCTCGCCTTGATGATGATCGGGTAGCCCGCTTCCTTAGCGAAGATAAGTGCCTCTTCGTCGCTGACAACCGGCTTCGGTGTCCCGGGAACGATCGGCACACCGGCTGCAATCGCCACCTCACGGCCGGCGACCTTGTCACCGAGGCTGCGCATGATCTCGGGCGTCGGTCCGATGAAAGCGATGCCGGCGCGCTCACAGGCCTCTGCGAAATCGGCATTCTCAGAAAGGAAACCGTATCCGGGGTGGATCGCATCGACATTCTTCTTGCGCGCCAGGTCGATGATCTCGTCAATACTCAGGTAAGCATCGATCGGGCCAAGCCCCTTGCCGATCAGGTAGGCCTCGTCGGCCTTGTAGCGGTGCAGGGAAAGGCGATCCTGTTCCGAGTAGATCGCCACGGTATTGATACCCAGCTCGGTGCAGGCACGGAAAATTCGGATCGCAATCTCGCCGCGGTTGGCCGCCATGATCTTTTTAAACTGCTTCACTGCCATAAGAACCTCCAAGCAGAAATAGAACGTTAAGTGGGAGTAAATATTTTTACGGAAACTGAATTTTTTTAATTATTCCGTATAGTTATGTCGCCTTATTCAGCGATGACACTCTATATACACTCCCTTCCCATGTCAATATAAAATGACGTTCTATTTGTAAGCGACTGAAATTACGAAACTTTATTACCGCAACTCACATACGCCACCAGATATGGTACGACATCACACTGCTGTCCCATAAAAAAGGGCAGCCAACAGGCTGCCCCTTACAACGACAAGTGTTTAGAACTAGTGCTGCAGAATCCGATCCAGGCGATCGAGGTCATTGACCACTCGCCAGGAACCCTGTCCCGACTCCACCTTGCCACGCCAATCATCGAGACGTCCAAGATATTTACGCGGATCAACGATATCCTGACGAAGCTTGGTCACGTTGAGAGCCACGACTTCGATACCGCTCAGCTGCAGCGGAATATCCCGGATATGACCTGGCTTGAGGTCCTCAACCAGGTCGGAAAAAACCAGGATCGTCTTGCGTCCGGCTTCGGTTTCGTTAAGAAACTCGATCGCCTGCAGAATCCCCCCGGTAATGTCCGTATAGGCACTCCCTTTGGCTTGCTTGACGTAATCATTAACCTTCTTAACGAAGGTACGCTTCTGTTCATTGGAAACCGACGGACGGTCATCGAAGGTCGCCTTGGCAACAATGTCTTTTTCACTAAAGCTGCCGGTATCAATACGTGCAACCGCCAGGGCGTCACCAGGATTCAGCGTGCCGAGCAGATAGTTGATAATACTCTGTGCCTTGTCCAGTTCCATTGTGTAGGTTCCCGATGTGTCTATCAGCATATAGACGGCATGCGAACGGCTCGTGGTATCCACACACCCCGCGAGCAACAATACGAGCAAGCAAATAGACAGAAGATGTCGTCTCATCCCTGGGCCTCCTTGTTTTCGACCGGCATCTTGACCTTACGCTCGGAGCTCCTCTCCGGGAGCTTGCCCTCAATCCACAACAAGGGGAAGACGCACAAGTCATAAAGACTAATGATGGCCCTGCCACTGTAAAAGAACAGGCTTGCCAGCAACCTGGAACCAAAGGCCAATGTACGGAGGACAAAGGAAAACACCATGCCGAGCAGTGTCCGCAGCGCATGAAAAAAAGACTCGAGCGGGATGGCCACAAAAGCCAGTGCAAAGGGGAGAATGAAACCGAGCACCATCTGCCCGACGGTCGGAATGACACTCCGCGTCCCCTCAACAACCGCGGCCGCACCGGCTAGACTTTGGCGTAACGCGGCGTTGTCGGCGGCGATCATGTCGCGCATGAAGGCGAGTGCCGACTCAACCCCGGCAAGCATCAACAAGAAGGAGAAGGAGGTCCAGACCAGACGTCTCCGCATACGATCATCGAGTTGACCGATTACCGGGAACATGTGGGTGATACGTAACGATTCCATCAAAAACAGGCCCATCGACATCTCAATCAGGATGATCACCATAGCGGCAACATTCGCGGTGCGGACCCCCCCGATATAACTTCCGCCACCGACCATCTCAGACATCGGCAAAGCGATCAGGTTGAAATTGATAATCGCACCGCCGATAGCAATCACCACCACCAGCCCGGAGATGAAAAACTGGGTGAGCGAAGAGGATGTCAACTGACGTTCGGCAGAAACCGAACCGGCAACGATCTCTTCATAGCGTTGCATCTTGGCGTCGATCACCTGGGCTCGATCCTCGAGGCTGTTAATGGTCCCACCCACCTCGTCGACGGTATTAGTCAGCTTCCGCCAATAGGGCATCATCCGCTTCAGGAGGGCATGACGCTCGCCGCTCGCCTTACGGTACGCAGCCATCGACTCCTTGTGGTGGCGGTCAAAAGTTCCCTGGATATCCTTGAGAATCTTGCCGATAATTCCTTCATCCCGCGCAGGAATCTTCGCCACCGCATCCACGGCCTCCACCCATTCGGGTGGCGAAGGCGGAACATCTGTAGCCTCACGATAGTCCTCATCGATGCGGGTAATCAGGTCCGACATACTACGGTGCAAGGCAGGATAGCTCTGCAGATCCCGACGGACCGTGGCTTCGACACGCAGGAACTCGCGCTGCAGTTCCTTTTCAACCTGTTCGCGCCCTGCGGCGAGCAGCACTTCGCGATTTCGCTAGCGTAATCGCGACTCTGTAACACGTAGCGAACGCGCCGAGAGACGAAAGGCGTTACTCCACACCCGGCAAAAATTTTTGATCGCAAAATGTGCCTGTTTGCGTGCCAGGTAGAGCAAAACAATGGAAACCAGCAGCCAGACGACAGCATAATTGCTGAACCAGGTAGCTTCCGACATAACACGTTACTCCTTTCAACTTGGCCCTGCTTCACGATGATAGGAGGACGTACGGGCAACAAGCGAAGTATGCAGACCGCAAGATCTGCAACAATTAGTCCATGTTCTCTCATGGAGGCGCGATCATCTTGATTCAGCCGCTTTTTCGTGTTAGCGTAGCAAACGTCAATATGTTGACGAACACAGGGAGACCACATGAACAGAGTACCCCGCATCCTGATCGTTGACGACGATCCCGCCAACCGCGAAGGCTTGTCACTGCTGCTCGGCCAGGAGAACTACCAGGTGGAGGGTGTAGCGTCGGGAGAAGAAGCCCTTGAACGGCTGGAGAAATCATCGGCCGAGGTCATCATCACCGACCTGTTCCTGCCCGGCATGAGCGGCATCGAGATTCTCAAGCAGGTCAAGGAAAACGCACCACTGACCAACGTCATTCTGGTCACCGGTAAAGCCAGCGCCGAATCGGCCGTTGAGGCGATGAAAGAGGGGGCGTTCGACTATATCACCAAGCCGGTCAACATCGAACACCTCAAGGTCCAGGTCGCCAAGGCTCTGGAAAAAAACAAGCTGCTGGTCGAGAACCTGTATCTGCGCGAACAGCTTCACGGACGCTACCGCTTTGACAACATCATCGGCACCAGTCCAGCCATGCAACAGGTCTTCCAGCGCATGGAACGTATCGTCGAAACCGACTCGACCATTCTCATCCTCGGCGAATCGGGAACCGGCAAGGAGCTGGTCGCCAAGGCGATCCACTTCAACGGCCCACGCAAAGACAAACCGTATGTCGCGATCAACTGTGGCGCCATCCCTTCCGAACTGCTCGAAAGCGAACTGTTCGGCCACGTGAAGGGCTCGTTTACCGGAGCGGTGGCCGACAAGGCCGGCAAGTTCGAAATCGCCAACGGCGGCACGATCTTTCTTGACGAGATCGGCACCATGCCCCAGCACCTGCAGACCAAGCTGTTGCGTGTTCTGCAGGAACAGGAGATCGAACGGGTCGGCTCGTCGAAGCCGCTCAAGCTCAATGTCAGGGTCATCTCGGCAACCAATGCAAACCTGCAGGAGGAGGTTCGACAAGGACGCTTCCGTGACGACCTCTTCTATCGCCTGAACGTCATCCCAATCGAGCTCCCTCCCCTGCGTGAACGGAGGGAAGATGTCTCGCTGTTGGCACGACACTTCCTGCAGAAGATCTGCCCCGAAATGCGTCGTCCGGTGATGACCATCTCCCCGGCAGCGATGCGCGCCCTGGAAGCTTACAACTGGCCGGGCAACGTCCGCGAAATGGAAAATGTCGTCGAGCGGATCGTCGCGCTCACCGACGGCGACACCATCCAGGCGGACGATTTACCCGAAGGGATCGGCAAGGTCGCCATTAACGGACACCTTGACCTCTATGCTCCGCGCGTCACGACCGACGGTGTCGACATGCCGCAGGTCATCGAGGGGATCGAAAGACGCCTGATCGGTGAGGCGCTCTCACTCGGACGGGGGGTCAAGGCGCGCGCAGCCCGACTGCTCGGCATCAACCGCACGACCCTGGTCGAAAAGATCAAACGTCTGGGGCTGGAATGAACGACCTGCCTGCCGATCAGGTCAAACTTTTGCACAGCTACCGCAACCTGCTGCAAGAGATCGACACATGGTTCAACCGCTGCCAAAGCAGCTATCCCGGACAGATCACCTGCCATAAGTCCTGCAGCGGCTGTTGCCGGGGGCTTTTCGACATCACGCTGCTGGACGCAGCACTGATCCAGCAGGGGACAGCACAGCTCCCGGAGCATTTACGCAGCGAAATCATCACTCGCTGCCATGCTCGCGTCCGCGAGCTTCAGAAATGCTGGCCCACATTTTCTTCTCCCTGGATTCTCAATCGCCTCCCCGCCGATCAATGGCAGCAAATGCCCGAAGATGATCCTACCCCCTGCGCCCTGCTTTCTGCTACCGGCACGTGTGAAATCTACCCCTACCGCCCGATGATCTGCAGACTCCACGGTCTGCCGAATATCGACCTTTCCGGTGAGGACTTCAGCAGCGAGCTGTGCACACTGAATTTTAAGGGGAGCAACCCTCGAACGCTGCATGGGTTACGCTGGAGATTTCACCAGATTTTCGAAGCGGAGATTGGACTGTTTGAGGATTTCACCCGGCAGTTGAGCGGGCATAGCCTGCGCGAACTCGACACCTTCATCCCGTGCGCACCGCTGATCGACTTCAAACGCGGCGACTGGGGTACTGTTCTTGCGGATTATGATGCGGAATAGGCCTCAAGCGCGGCCGTTAACCCGGAACGGAAGGCCTCGCGCAACGAGGGCGGTTCGAGGACTTCAACATGTGGCAGGTAGGAGTAAAGCCAGGCCAGAAGCTCCTTCTCGCCGCTGGCAGTGAGCCCCAACACAACCGCACCATCCGGTTCATCGACCAGTTCCTGGCTCGGGTGCCATTCGCGCTCGCGAATCAGGTGAGCTATCGGCGCCGCAAAACGGACACGTATCTGCTGCGGCTCGTCATCGATCAACCCGAAGGCGCTCCCGGTAAGATCGGCGACCGTGAAGTCCTCTGGAACCTCGAAGCGCTCCTCCAACAGTTCCACGGCATCGATCCGGTCAACCAGAAACATCCGCAACGCCTTGCGATTATGGGCATAGCCGCCAAGATACAGGGCCCCGCCGTAAAACAGTACGGTGTAGGGGTCGAAGTGATAGGCCTGGCTCTCCCGGCGCGCCGGGGTGTAATGCAGCACAAGCGAAAACTGATATAGCAATGCACGCCGCAGCTCCTGCAGCAGCTTACGTTGGCGGGAATAGTCGCGCAGCCCCTGAAAACGCGGGGCCACCGTTTCGGCTATCCGCTCCAGATGCGCGACACTACGGGGCGGCAAGCTGGAACGCAGGCGTCCGAAGATCGCATCGAGGTCTTCCTGAAAGGGGGTCCCGGCCAGAAAAGCGAGCTGCCCACGGCACAGGTAAAGGGTCATCAACTCTTCCAGGGAAAAGGTCAACGGCTTGAGATTTTTGAACCCGGTGAGGAAACTGTAAAGCACCTGCCCATCAGCCGTTGTCTCACGTGTCAGCGGGTAGCCCGCCGCAGAGATCGCCTCCAGATCACGATAGATGGTGCGCCGGGTAACCCCGGTCTCTTCCACCAGTTCTTCGACAGTCGCACCATAGCGCGCCTCGAGGATACGGATGACGTCGTGGAGGCGTGCCGCCTGGCTGTATTTTTTTGCCGGTTTCCCCGGTCGCCTAGAACTCGTCACGCTCTCCGCCCTGATAGTAGGTATACTTGTGGGATTTACCGCGCACCTTCTCCTTGGGATACTTGCGGATATTCTTGTCCATCTTGGCCTGCACGGTACTCGCCAGGTCGAGCCCCAGGTAGTTGGACAGCGAGAGACTGTAAATAACAATATCGGCCAACTCCTCACCGATGTCGGACAGGGCCTCGTCGTCGAGGTTCTTCGATTGTTCAACCGTCAACCACTGGAAGTGCTCCATCAGCTCGGCCGCCTCGATGGCGATCGACATGGAGAGGTTCTTGGGGGTGTGAAACTGCTCCCAGTCCCTCTCCCGGACAAAGGTCGCCATGCGATCTTTCAACTCCTGCAGCGTCGTTTGAGCATCGTTCATAACCCCTCCTTGTGACGTATTCTGTCTAGTTATACCCTATACCTGTGCGCCTGCCTAGCGACGAACAGACAAAACACAGCTCTTGCATCGAGAGAAAATAACGGGGACGGCACTACCAGACCAATTACCACATAGTCTGTCCCTATGCGAACAACGCTATCCTTCACTGAAACAACAAAGGCCCGTCACCGGACGGGCCTCTTAATTCGGTATAAGCATAATACGACAATACATTCATGTAGCACACCACCGCAAGCATTAGACTTACTACACATTTTGCCTTTTATGATAA
>PKUI01000021.1 GCA_002869605.1 Desulfuromonas sp.
CCCGTCCGGTATGGGGGTCCAGTTCGTCGGCATCGACATGGATAGTCTCGGAGCGTTGCGTGAATTTATAAACGCCGAACTCGATGACGATGGTTAGAGAATAATGAACTTTCAATTTTAAAGCGCTGAGGCCAAAGCTTCGGCGCTTTTTTTGCGCTTTTTTTGCGCTTTTTTTGCGCTTTTTTGCGTTTTGCTTCGTTCCACTTTTAATGGCACACAAGGACGACGAATGAGGTCTTGGAGGATAAAGAGGCGCTACGAAACGGGATGAAGAATGAGCAGCCTATGTGGGTAACACCGCAATGACGAATCTGGTACGTTGATTCGTATCTGTCGAAAAAAGCTGTTTGGGAACCACCGAACGGACTTTTCATTATTGGGTTGGTCGATCCAGCTGGGGTATAATGAGACAAAAATGGGAGGTGACTATGACCGAAAGACGTTGTGACCGGTGTGGAACCCTCTACCCGGAAAAAGAACTTCTGATCGCACGTAAAGGTAAGCTGGCCATGTGCCAGCAATGTTCAGGCCTGCTGGCCGGAGAAGACCTCTGTTGTCGTTACGACGAGGGTTGAATCTCGCAACATTTTGAATTGAAAGGCGGCGCGTCCGAGGGCGCGCCGTCGCTTTTGTAGGAGGGGAACATGTCAACGGAACCGCAGGGCGCTAGGCGCCGTCTGAATCCTTGGAGCTGGCTGATCAATCACCTCAAGAACAAGCTGATGGCCGGGCTGCTGGTGATTATTCCGATCGGGATTACCCTGTTCATTCTCCGCTTCATGTTTGATATGGCCGATGGTGTGTTGGCTCCATGGTTGCGTCAGGGCGCTTCAAGGGTCCTCGGGGAGGAGATCTATGTCCCGGGGTTAGGGATGGTGACGGGGCTGATGGTTTTGTACCTGACCGGTTTGCTGGTGTCGAATGTTTTCGGCAAGGCAATCATGACAGGCCTGGATTCGCTGTCACTGCGGATTCCGGTCGTCAAGTCGGTCTATTCCTTCTCTAAGCAGGTGATGCAAATTTTTTCCCGCAGCGGGCAAGAGTCGTTTCGGCGTGCGGTCTACATCGAGTTTCCCTTGGCGGGGACGTTTTCGATCGCGTTCGTGACCAATACGGTTTATGCCGAATCGGGCAAGAAATATTACACCTGTTTTATCCCTACCTCTCCGAACCCCACGGGAGGGTACGTGCTGATCCTTCCTGAAGAAAGGGTGTTTTCGACCACTTTCGGGGTAGAGGAGGCGATGAAGATTATTATGTCTGGAGGGGTCGTAGCCCCTGACAAAATTCGTGCCGATTGTATGCAGTAGACAGTGATACATGGTCCACACCATCTGTGGATAGCGGTGTGGAAAACAGCGTGTAAATGGAACAACTACCCCCAAGCCACACCCTTTTTAGCGTTTTGCTCATTTTTTAATCATGCTGAAAAGGTGTCTCTGTAGTCGGATTTTTACTTTTCCTTTACACTCCTTTTATATGAGCAAATACAGTATGTTACGCATCGAGTAAGGGCTTTGTTCTACGTAACATTTTTTTATTTTTTTTGAAAATGTTCGGCATCTGGGGGCTTGTCAGGAAAATCCTGAGTTTTTGCGGCACACGTTCACCCTGCTGACGAATTCCTTTCACTTCTTGTGGTTAAAGTGTGAGCAATTTCCCCCTTTCGAGCCGGCATACAATGCTTGACAGCCTTATCTACGATTGTAAAGATAGGGTTCATTTGCCTTGATTGATCGATGTCATTAACAGGAGAGAACCCAATGCGTATTACTCCAAAAGAGGAACTGGAGCAGCGTGTCACGCGTCTGCAACAGCAGATGCAGGCTCATCAACTCGAAGCCGTGCTAATGGTACAGAATGCCGACCTGTTTTATTTTACCGGGACGATTCAGCAGGGAGTGCTCTATGTCCCGGGTGAGGGTGAGCCGCTCTATATGGTGCGCAAGGAGTTGCAGCGGGCACGAATGGAATGTGGCCTGCAGCACGTGGTCCCCTTCAAAAGCCCCAAGGACATTCCCGGTATCCTTTCCGAGCACCGGCTCAGTATGCCGCAACGTGCCGGTATGGAGCTTGATGTTCTTCCCGTTGCCTTGTACCAGCGCTTTGCGAAGGTGTTGGGCGATTGCCAGATCAGCGATGCCAGCCCTCTTATCCGTACCGTTCGAGCGGTTAAATCTCCTTACGAAATCGAGATCATGAAGGATGCCGCACTGCAGGTCGACAAGGTTTACCAGCGGGCGCGCGAAGTGATCCGTGAGGGGATGACCGACCTGGAACTCGCCGCAGAGCTGGAATTTACCGCGCGCAAGGAAGGTCATCAGGGAGTCTCGCGCATGCGCGGCTTTAACTCGGAGCTGTTTTACGGGCACATCTTCTCTGGTGCCGACAGCGCCGCGCCGGCCTATCTTGATGCTCCCCTGGGTGGTATTGGGGTCAACCCCTCGGTGGGGCAGGGGGCAAGCTACAATTCCATCAAGGCCGGGCAGCCGATCACTGTCGATTTCGCAGGGGCCTTTGACGGCTATCTGGTCGATCAGACCAGGATTCTGTGCATCGGAGGGCTTGAGGACAAACTGGTCAAGGCCTACGAGGATATGGTGGCGATCCAGAACCGTCTCAAGGAGCTGGCGCGCCCCGGCGCGGTCTGGGGAGAAATTTACGACGAGTGCTACGGGCTCGCCTGCGAGCTCGGTTATAAGGACCACTTCATGGGTAATGCCGGGGCTCAAGTCTCGTTTATAGGTCATGGCATCGGGGTCGAGGTCGACGAGTACCCGTTCATTGCCCGTGGTTTCAAGGATCAGGTGCTCGAGGAATACATGACCTTCGCCTTCGAGCCGAAAGCGGTTTACGCTGGGCTTGGGGCAGTCGGCATCGAAAATACTTTCTGGGTGGCTGACGACGGCCTCAAGCATCTGACCTTCAGCAACGAGGAACTGGCAGTACTTTAGGTTCGCAGGGAAAAGTACGATCTCTCTTGTTTCTTGCCGTGCAAGAGGTTCCATTGATCTGCTGATGTCCCATCTAAGGCCCTTACTCCGCAAGGTGTAGGGGCCTTTGTCTTGTTGGTCAACGATACCTTCCGTAACCACTGCTTCGAGATGGACATGCCTTTTTTCAGGGACACAGGGGGGATGAGTAGAATTCTCAGGATTTTCCTGAGTGAAATATTTCTCACGAATTGGTAGTTTCTTCTTTTCTGTTGAGTTGGTTGTTGGTTGTTGGTTGTAACCATGAAATGGAGGGATGATGAAGAAGCTACTTTTCATATTGGTTGTCGCAATCTTGATCTTGCCGACTCTTGCTTGTTCTGAACCTGAAGACTTTGTTGCTTATGACCTCTCCCTGGCTGGCTACCATTTAGGTATGTCGGTTGAGGACGCCGATGCTCTCAGACCCATTCAGTATTCTGGTCACATTGGTGACAACCAGATCCTTTATGCTCGTATCGAGCAGGTTTTTATCGATGATCTACAGGTGGACCTGGGTCTGAAATTCAGGGATCGTAGGCTGTACATGATTATTGTGAAGTTTTGGGATGAGTCGATTGAGGAAGTAAAAAATCGTCTTCTTACCTCGTTGGGGGAGGGGGAGGATCAATCAAAGACATTTACAAATTTTGAGGGTGTCCAGATAGATCAAACGGTAACCCGATGGACGTTTCCACATGCGAATATGTCTTTCGTCTGGACGTCAAGCAACAAGAACGTCGCCTCTCTCAGTTTGGCGCTAAAAAAGGGGGCTATCTACAGGCTAGTCGGCAATCAATAGCTGCTAGAAATACCGGTTCAAAAAGGGAAGGATTTTCGCTGGTGCTTCACCGGTTCTTGCCTTGAATGGAGAGAGGGTGGGCACATCCTGCTCGCGGCTAACTCTGGATTCGAATGTTTATCTAAAAAACAAGCCCCCAACTCGTATGAGTGGGGGCTTGTCCTATTTATCGATGAACCTGTATCCCCTTTTAACCCGGGGCCGCTGTGTTGTGTGGGAAACGTTGCTGCTAGAAGTCGACGACCAGTTGTGCCGAGCCGCGCAGCTCCGTGGGGACGTCTTCGCCGTCGATCTCGACGGTCTCCGAACCGTATGCCGCGGCCAGGTCGATACGCGCCGCCCACAGGTTGAAGCCGAGGCCTGCGGTGTAGACCCAGCCGATATCGCTCTGTGCCAGGTTTTTGTAGGCGCCACCGCGAATGGCGACAATATTGAGAGGATTCCACTCCAGACCGAAGGAGATGTTCTGGGTGTCGTAGCCGGCCTGTACGGTTTCGTTGCGTGTCAGGTCGATGTCTGACTCGAGGGTCAGGGACTCGGTGGGGATCAGGGCCAGGCCTACGGTTACCTGACGTTCCAGGGTGACATTGTCGAAGGTCCGGGTCAGGGTCTTGGTGGTGACGCCATCATCGAGCAGGATGGTGTTGGTCACCGTGGGTCCCTTGAATGTCGGCCGGTTGAGGTTGCGAGCGATCAGGCCGACATTGAGCAACGGGAAGCGTCCCAGAATGCCGAAGTCGATGCCATAGGTATCGGTCTCTTCGAAGTTGTCCTCTAATTCATCGAGGAAATCTTCACTGTCGTTGCCGAAGACCAGGACCTGGGTGCCGTAAACCCGGCCACGCATGTACTTGAGGTTGAAGCCAAAGCCCCAGTTATCATTCAGAGCAGCTCCGTAGGTGAAGGGAACTTCCATGTAGCCGGTTCCCTGGATCAAAGCTACGGTCTCATTCTGGTCGAGCGAGCCGCTACCGCCGGCCTGGATCAGGCTGAGCAATGTAATCATGCTATCGGCCTGGGAGGGGTCGAGGTTGTTCTCGCGCGCCAGATAGTCGAGGTTGTTAATGGCGGTGTCGCTGAGGCCCAGGGTGAATTCAAGGTAGTCCTGCTGGGCCTGGTCGAAGAAGGTCTGTTGCCCATCGGTGCCGATATCCACCACACTGTTGATGTCTCCGACGATCGGTGAGGCGGTGCCGAGATTGTTCAGATCGAGGTTCTCGACGTAGACGGTCGCCTGGCCGATGCCACGTGCACCGATGCCGAAATGCCCGACCCGCACCCCGAAGCCGGCGTTGGCGTCGACAGTAAGGTCATTGCCGGGGTCGTCGATGCCGGGCAGGGCACCGAGCAGCTTGGTCAGCTGGTCAAGGCCATCTTCGTTGTTGATGCCATTTTCAATGGTGGAGAGGTCAACATCGGCGAGAAGGTCGATATAATCGGCCAACTGGCCGTGTATACGTTCACCGCCCTGCGCATCAACCCCGAAACCCCAGTCTTTCTCAGCGAGGTTGTTGTTGTCGTGTTCCGTTTCGCTGGAGAAAAAGGCAAAAGCGGCAGGATTGTAGTATTGTGCGGTGATATCGTTGACCGAAGCGACGTTGGCCCCGGCCATGCCGAGCGCACGAGGCCCCGCAAAGATCGTATCGAGGGCAAATGCAGACCCGCAAACTGCCAACAGGGTGATAGACAACAGAACCGTTACGAGCAAGCGGCGCAATAGCATAAAGCAAATCCTCCTGAATACATTGAAAGGAAAAACATCAAAAGTTATAACGGTTTTCGAGCGGCATGGTCAAGTTTTATGCGGACGTTGGCGCTCAAAGCGGGTTGTGAGTTCGTTGCGCAAGGAGGCGAGTGCGGGGCTGATGGCGACCTGGTAACGATGTGGATTCACCAGGCGCAGGGTCCCCTCGGGCATCTGTTGCAGTCGTTGCTTGCAGTAATCTCCCAGACTCTCGAGGGATGCTGTTGGTTTCAGGCGGCGGCCATCGCGCATCACTTCCTCGCGCAGGTCGATGATGGAGCTTTCTGTCGGGAAGTGCCGGTGGCGCTCGGGGGCCGTCGGATCGACGATGATGTCGGAGGGGGTGAGCTGTTCCCCGGGAAGGGCGATAAGGTCCAGTTCGAAGAGACCGTCGGGGCGCACCAGTCGCAGCAACTGTTTTTGCCCCGGGAGCGTCGCCTTGGAGAGGTCACTGGTGGTCTTGAGGCGCGGCTCGCCGTCGATGAGCACCAGCTTGTAGACGCCGCCGAGGGCTCCTCCGCCGTCTCCCGCACAGGTCGCCAGGCGGGTGCCGACACCGTAGATGTCGATATATCCACCCTCGTGGCGGATGGAGTCGATCAGGTACTCGTCGAGTTCATTTGAGGCGACAATCCTGACCTCCGGAAAGCCGGCCTCGTCAAGCATGCGACGCGTGGCTTTACTCAGGTAGGCAAGATCCCCGGAATCGAGACGCACTCCGAGCAGTTCGTGCCCCTGCTCACGCAGTTCTCTGGCCACGGTGATGGCGTTGGGTACTCCGCTGCGCAGCGTATCGTAGGTGTCGACCAGTAGCACGCAGCTATCGGGGAAACTGGTGGCATAAGCGCGGAAGGCGCTTAATTCATCCGGAAAGGCCATGACCCAGCTGTGGGCGTGGGTTCCCTTGACCGGTAGCCCGAAGGCTTGTCCTGCCCAGACATTGCTGGTGCTGCGTACGCCGCCGATAGCCGCAGCCCGAGCGACACTGAGTCCGCCGTCGGGACCCTGGGCACGGCGCAGGCCGAACTCAAGAACTTCACCGTCGCCGGCTGACAGCGCCAGACGGGCCGCCTTGGTGGCGACCAGGGTCTGGAAGTTGACGATATTCAGTAGTGTGGTTTCAACGAACTGGGCCTCGGCCAGCGTCCCTTCCACGCTCAGTAGTGGCTCGTGGGGGAAGACCACTTCCCCCTCGTGTGGGGCGATCACCCGCCCACGGAAACGGAAGTCGGCCAGGTAGTCGAGAAAGGCGTCGCTGAAAATTCCGAGTTGTTTGAGATAGCCGAGTTCCTCGGGCTTGAAATGCAACTGCTCAAGATAATCGAGCGCCGGGTCGAGTCCTGCGAACACGGCATAGCTTCCCATGTAGGGCGCCGCGCGGAAGAACAGGTCGAAGGTCGCCGGCTGTTCATGCATCTGTTCGGTGTGGTAGCCGGCGAGCATGGTCAGTTGGTAGAGGTCGGTCATCAGGGCCGGGGGGCTGGGTGCAGTCATGGCATTTCCTTTATGGTCGGGTCGGTCAGGAATCCAGCTGTCTGGCAATGGCGGAGAGCCCTTCAAGGGCGCCGCAGGGCAGGCCGATGTGCGGTGAACGGATCTGTGCTTCACGGGGGTTGATCCGGATGACCGTGGCATGAAAGCGGTTGCCGAGGGTATCACTCATGTGGCGGATGGTCGGGATGGCCGTGCCGGCACCCATTTCAAGCACCGTTATCGGTGCGTCGCGGTGTTGTTCGAGAAACAGGTCGAAACGCATCTCCTGCCCGTGGGTACGGTTGGGCAGCCACGAGTAGTCACCGAACATCAGGATGTTGGGGCGGGCCGTGCCGTTACAGCGTTGACAGAGCGGAACATGTTCGGCGCGCATGGTCTCGAAATCGACCGGGATCTGCTCATGGTTGGCCCAGATGTCGTTATGGCAGGGGGTGAGACACTGCAGGTGGTGGATCGAGCCGTGAACCTCAAGAACCTGGTCTTCGCCGAAGCCGGCTTTCTGAAACTGGCCGTCGACATTCGAGGTGACGACAAATGTGTCTAGGTCGAAGTGTTCGGCCCACTGCTGCAGCAGTTTGAACCCCTGGTGGGGGATGGTGTCGCGGTAGAGGTTGGTGCGGTGTCCGTAAAAGCCCCAGCCGAAGGCGGGGTCGCGTGAGAAATGAACCGGGTTGGCGGCACCTATAAAGTTGATGCCGAGGCGTTGGTACATAGGGTAGGCGTTCCAGAAGCCGTGGTCGCCGCGAAAGTCCGGGAGCCCCGAGTCGACGCCCATCCCGGCACCGGCGGTTATGACCAGCGCCCGGGCCTCCCTGACCGCTTCGGCCGCCTTGGCGACCTTCTGCTCGTCCAGCACCTTTAGCCTCCCTGCTCGACAGCGGCGTTTACCTGCGTTGGTTTCAGGACCCTCTCCAGGTCACGAGGGGACATCTCCAGCAGCATGCCACGCCGACCGCCGTTGATATAGATGCAAGGCAGCTCAAGGATGCTCGCTTCGATGTAGACCGGCATCCGCTTGCGGGTCCCGAACGGCGAGGTGCCGCCAACCTGGTAGCCGGAGTGGCGGTCGGCGATCTTGGGTACACAAGGGACGATCTGTTTTACCCCCAGGGTGCGGGCCAGCGCCTTGGTCGAGACTTCCAGGTCACCGTGCATCAGGACAATCAGTGGCTCAGCGTGTTCGTCTTCCATGATCAGGGTCTTGATCACCTGGTGCTCGGGAACTCCGAGCTCG
>PKUI01000178.1 GCA_002869605.1 Desulfuromonas sp.
AAAACCTGGAAATGGTCACCCCGGTCGATGAGCTGGATCTTGAACAACGCTTCACCCTGGCTGAAGGTCACAGGAACCTGGTAGGTCACCAGGGTTCTGGGGGCCGTCGGTACGCGGTCATCATCGAAAACCTCGTTGAAAACCGGATCGCCCATCTTTTGCAGGGTTCCAAGCTGTGCAAACAGGCGCATTGCCCGCTCGAGATTTTCAGGAGCGATTTCTTTGAGGGCTTCGGGGGCTAACAGTTGTCGGGTCTTCTCGACGTTCCACCGGGCGAGCTGCGGCAGCACTTCACGTATATAGGGAACCGCGGTTTCCTCGTATTGAGAGTCCTGGTAGGCACTGTAGATGAACGAACCGCCGATGATGGCCGTGATTGCGACCACCCAGGCGAAAAGGAGCAGAAAAAAACGCTTAATCTTGTCGGGGTGCTTTTCCATGAAAACTCCGTAACAGCTTATTCGAAAACGTACACTAGGGTAAACGGCCACGCAGCGGATGTCGAGGGCTGATTTGACTTGTTGTGAAACGCTTGTTGACCAACTAACAAAGATTGTCGCAGAGTTGACGTCTATGTTACCGTGCGGCGCCGAATAGAATAGGCGAAGGCGAGGTGAGTCGATGCTGTTTTTCGGAACCATAGTTAATGTAATTGCGGTGATCGTCGGGGCTCTGCTCGGGACCTGGGCGGGGGGCTTTCTTTCGGATCGCGTGCGGCGGACCCTGATGGCCGGCCTCGGCCTCGCCGTACTTCTGATCGGTTTGCAACTCGCCTTGGGAAGTCGGCAGTTGTTGGTGGTGATTGGCAGCCTGATTCTGGGCGGACTGATCGGCGAGGGTCTCGCCATCGAACAGCGCCTGCAGATTTTTGGTGAACGGCTGCAGGAGCGCTTCGCCGGGATGGGCAAGGTCGGGGAAGGGTTTGTCACGGCCAGCCTGCTTTACTGCGTCGGGGCCATGGCGATCATGGGCGCGCTGCAGGATGGCACCGGCAACGAGCCGACTATCCTCTATGCCAAGTCGGTGCTCGATGGCGTCGCTTCGGTCGCACTCGCATCGACCCTCGGCATTGGCGTAATTTTTTCCATCGTCCCCTTGGTGCTCTATCAGGGGGGCATTACCTGGGGGGCCGGGCTCGCCGGGACGCTACTGACCGACGCCGTGGTCACGGAGATGAATGCGGTCGGCGGACTGTTGATTGTGGCCATCGCCCTTGATCTGCTCGATATCAAGCGTTTGCCGATCGTCAATCTGCTGCCGGGAGTGTTTGTTTGTGTTGCGCTGATGTGGGGTTTTGGTCTGGCTTGAATGAAAGCAAAGTTTTGAACAAAACCGCCGGGGCACCCGACAGCGCCTTACTTTTCTCGCTTGCCCAAGAAAAGTAAGCAAAAGAAGGTACCCCGAACTCCGTCACCCGACGATCGGGTGCCCTCGCTGGCCGGAAGTTTTAATCCAGCCGGCTCGCGTGCTTGCCAGTCGGCAAGATTAAAATCCCGGCACTCGGTGACTGCGCACGGGGCCGTGACCCCGAGCTTGGGTATTTTCTGTTGACTGCGGGAAATGCTGAGCAGTGTCCCAGACGGTGGTCTAAATCGTGATCTCTGGCGGGAAGTCCTGCGGAGTGAACCAGTCGTTGTCGATGAACTCGGCATCGGTAAACTTTTCCAGCGAGCGGCGCATGTATTTTCCCTCGGCGGTTGCCGCCACGCTCCCATCCGGCAGGTAGAGCTCGCCGGTCCCTTCGAAGATTCGCCCACCGTCCTTGGTGATTCGTCCTACGACTTTCAGCTCGGTGTCATACGGCACCGGTCTCTTGTATTTGACGTTCAGTTCCAGGGTTACCCCGAAGTCGTTACGTTCGCCGTTGCACATGACAGCGCGGCCGATGGTTTCGTCGAGGATCGCCCCGGTAATCCCGCCGTGGGTGATCTGCGGGTAACTCTGATGGAACGGGCGCGTGGTGAAGACCGCGATGACCTCGTTATCCTCCGTTTCGAAAAAACGGGTCTTGAGTCCGAAGTCGTTCTCGACGCCGCAGACCATGCAGTCGCGCGAGATGTTCTGGGTGCCTTTGATCTTGAAGTTCATGAAGTGTTCTTTCCTGTTGATGACGTTAAGGCTTGTTCAGACTGGATGCTCGACGATAAACCTCTTCGCCTTAGAACTCAAGGGGACCCCCCGGTTTTTTAAAAACCCCAGCATGCCGGACAGGTTGCGTCGATTGAGCAGATTGGCAGTAACCGTCTCCTCGCGGTCGCGTACGTAGAAAGTGAGGTTGCGCGTCATAAACGTATCCCAGACATCGACACTCTCGATTTCCTCATAAGTAATCGACCAGTTCTTCAGTACCCGGCATTCGAGGCGTTCGGCATAGAGGGTCAGGGTTGGGAAAGCATTATTGTAGGCCACGTTGGTTTTTCGCGGCAGGTGTCTGATCCCGGTGAATGTGGCAAGTACCGGGACCTCGAAGCCCTGCTTGGGGATTTCGGATGGAATTGAGCCGAGTTCATTGATGCGCTCAATCTTGCGCTGGTAAAACTGCCATACGAAGTAAAGTGCCGCAGCGCAGATGCATAGACCGATAATGACGTGTATTTGCATGGTTATTTCTCTTGATCTGGGGCTTGACCTTGAGTGAATGCCTGGCGCAGTTTCGCGACCCGCTTGCGATTCACACCGAGGTAGGAATAGCCGACGCGTGCTGCAGAGCGAACATGGATGCGTTGATTTTCCACGTCGACTCGAAACTCCACATCGTCGATAAACCTGAAAAGTCGTGAGGTGAATGTCGCCCACAAGTACTCGCCGTCGTCCTGCTGGATAGTTCCACCGTGCAGTACGATAATCTGCTTAAGGGTTGTCCACGCCACGCTGGCTTCGCCATCGAAGATAAAGGGCTTCGTGAAGGCGCTGCTATCGGTTTCTTCACTCGAAACGCAGTTCGGAGACCCGGGACAGGGGGCGAGGTGTCCATCGAGTAGCCCTGGCGGCTGTTTTCCGCGTGAGGCGCAGGAGAGGATCAGCAGTGAGGTCACGATCAACGCAAACGTAAGCAGTAACATCGGTCTTCTCCGTTGCTGCCGGGTGGGCGCGGGCGTTTTTGTTGTCAGGGTCTTCATGGGGGTACCTTGAAGGAGCGATGTTTGCGGGTCTGATCCACTGACCCTGTACAGAGGATAGCATAAAAGATACCGTTCAATGCAGAAAGACCCCGGTACAGCGCGGGGTCCTTGAGGGTAAGGAAGGGATTTGTTTCCGAGCTGTCGGGTCAGCTCAGAGGACCGGAGGTTGTTTTAACCTGCTGCGCCATTTGGGTGTCGCGTAGCCACATGATCTCGACATTGCGCTTGGCGAATCGCCTAGCGGCTTCGACGTTAGCGTGCAGGATGTCGACCCGTTTCCTCCAGCGCTTGTTCATGCGGTCTTCAACACGAAACAGTCCCATCCCTTTGATGATGACGAAATCGCCCAGCTGCACGCCGAGCTCCTCGAGGTCGCGGCTGACGGCAACGACTCCGACGCGTGACGGGGTGCCGCTGGCGGTGATCCATGGCTGCGCGTTGCACTCCTCTTTGCGCGCCGAGTAGGCGGTTGCGGTGACCTTCAGGGTCTCTAGCGGCTGGTCGCTGTACTCCTGTAACATGGCCTGCGAGACGATCTGCTTGAGCTGATCGATCTTGGCCGCCTGGGCCTCGATCAGTTCTTGCTTGGCTGTTAACTCTGCCTTATGAGAGGCGGCATTGTGCGCGGCGACCTTTTCGGCAAAACGTTCCTGCCGATAGACTCCCTTGAGGGTGCCACCGATAAGGCACAGCCCCACGGCGAAGACACACAGTGTACGCAGTAGTAAGATTCGCATGATCATCCTCCCCTGAAACGTATCGAGCCCTCTTCGGCCGGAGAGAGCTCGCGACGCCGTAGTGCAGCCCCTGTGGCTGAGGCGGCGTCTGGTTCTTCGGCAGCCCGGCGATCCGCATGGGATCCGTAGCTTTGCGTCACTGGATTGCTTCAGCTTTGCTCTTGTCGGAACGATATTTTTTTGTCCCGCTCCGGATGGTGGCTGTGAGCGGAGTCGATTCACCCGGTGTGTCAAAACACTGTCATGGTGAACCGCCTATGCCGATAATTAGCAAGACACAGGCCGAAATTTAAAAATGTGTTAAGGGGATGTTTAGCTAGCTTAAATTATTGATTTTTTTGGTTGATGTTGCGCTCGATGGAGAGCCTTGGCGGGGTTTTGGGGTCCTGGTAGGCTTCGATGATTATCCGGTCTGCTGCATCGTCGGCACGCAGGACCACCTGCTTGCCGAGGCCAGGGTCGGGGCGTCTGGCAACCAGCGCGACAGTCGCGGGGAGTGCCGGGATCCCGGCGCTGCGCAGCTGTTGCTGTTCCATTTCGTCCAGGGCCAGAGGCCACTCGGCGACGCCGAGGTCAGAGAAGATATAGCCGACGAACTGAGACGGTTTTGCCTCGGGGAAAAGATAGCGGAAGCTGGAACGGGAGAGAAAGCGTTCACTGGTCATGTAGCGTGCAGCATTGACCGCCTGCTGCAGGTCGTGGTCGAGCCGCTGTCCGCTGCAGGCAACGGAGATCAGGAGCAGGGTGGTCAGGGCCAGTTTAAGCAGGAGGGGTCTGGTTTTCATGCCGGATCTTTCTTCGTATAGTGCTGCAGGTAGGTGTACTTGCCAAGCTCTGCTGTAGCGCTTTTGCTGAAACCGTACGGGGTAACAAGCGCATCGATCTGTGCCTCGTCGAGGCGGATGGTGATGCGTGGTCCCGGGCCGTAATCGAGTTTTTTGAACTCGACGATGGTCAATGTCCCGTCCTGCTTGAGCAGGCGAGCGGCTTCGCGGATCACCTGGCCCTGTTCGTCGCTGGAGAGGTCATGGAGGATGGTGGCCAGCAGGCATGCCTCGATGGCGTTGTCTGGCAGCTGCAGAGGGGTGCAGATGTCGGCGAGCAGGGTTTCGATCTGGGCCAGTCCGGCACGCGTCGCTTTATCATCGAGCTGGCTCAACCCCTCCTGCCACAGGTCGACGGCGTAGACCTTGCCCTGCGGCCCGACGGCGGCCGCGAGCGCGGTACTGTACCTGCCGGCGCCACACGCCAAATCGAGCACCGTAGCGCCCGGGTCAAGGGCGAGGATCCCCATCAGTTTATCGCTGTCGATCAGGTCGTAGCTGCTCTTGCCGGCAGCAACCGGTTTCTGTGACATCGATTTTCCTTTTCTGTGCAACGGGTTCGATGGTTAAAGCGAACCGAGGATTTTTAGGAACAGCACCAGGCCGATGATTGCCAGCGGTATTGAGGAGTAGAACCCGGCGCCGAAACGGATCGGTTTGCGTCCCTGGATCATAAAGCCGATGGCATGCGCCGGTAGCTGCAGGATCCCGATCACCGACGTGGTGAACAGCCCCAAGTAGAGACCGTATCGATGCCCTGCGACGATCAGCGCCAGCGTGCCGAGGTTGACGGTGGTGATGCCGCTGGCGGCGAGCAGGTATTTGTTGCGTGTCGGTTTAAAGGGGCCCAGCTCAATGGTGTACATCCCCTGTGCGATTTCTTCAAGTGTATGCAGGATCACTATCCAGATAAACAGGATATAGAGCAGGATCAGCGTCTGGTGGTCGGTCATGTTGAGCATCTTTAGTCGCGTTGTTCTGGTTAGGTAAAGCGTTTGTCCGAGGTGTGGCGGGTGACATCACTGTCGGACTTTTCAAACCAGCCGGTGCGCACCTCACCGCGGCTGTCGAATTGCGGAACATACGGCTTGATATCTAGCAGCGGCGTCCCGTCGAGTACGTCGATCCCCTTGATATGCAGAATGTTTCCCTCGACCCTCTCCAGGTGAACCACCGACAGGCCGATCGGGTTGGGACGTTTCGGTGCGCGCGTGGCTAACAGTCCGCGCGGCACCTTGTCCATGAAGGGGGTCACCTCGAGTTTGTAGCCTTCGCTGCGGTGGAATTGGTAGATCAGGATCAGGTGTGAGAAGCCTTCGAGGTCCTTGAGGCCGGCCGCGAACTCCCCGTTTACGACGACAGTGCCTTGCACCTCACTTGCCCCGGCAGGCTGGATCGGCATGCCCTCCAAGTCGGTAAACGGGGTGTGGATGGTTCCGATCGGTGTGCATTCCATGTGTGTAGGTCCTTTCAGACGGCAACCTTACCCGCTGGCGACCAGGCGGTTAATCGGCAGGAAGGGCATGGCGGCAGGAGTTTGGCGTTCATGCTCGTACGTTCTCTCCCGCTGTGTCCTCACCCTGCCGTGCCGGCTTGATGTCGAGCAGAGGGGTGCCCGAGAGACAGTCGAGCCCGCGCACGTAGATCGTGGTTCCCTCGATTTTTTCGATCCGGACCACCGCGGCACCGATCGGGTTGGGGCGGTTGGGGGTGCGCAGGGCAAAGATCCCTGCGTACTCGCCGCTCTTACGCGAGGTCTGCCGCCGGCGGGTGCGGTCTACATGCTCGAACCAGTAAAGGATCAGGATATCCCTGCCCGCCTCGAGGCCGAGCAGCGCCTCGGACAGTTCGGCGTGTAGCTGAAGTTTGCACAGTGGACCATCAGGCTCGGTGTTGCGCGGACACTGCTCGAGGGTGGTATAGGGGGTCTCGATGCTGCCGATCGGCGTGAGCGTCGCATTCATGAAGTTTCCTCGCGGAGGTACCTTCTCGCTTCGGGGGTAGAGTTCGGTGGCTCCAGTGAACGCGGGTCAGGAGTGCCAGGGGGCGTGCTCCCGCCAGAGCTGCAATAATCCATGCTGTGTAGAGCCTGGTATCATCGAGTACGATCTCCTGGGGAGTGACTGAATATGGTGTCGAGGACGCCGCATACGCCTGCCTGGCAGCTTGCTTCGCAAAGGTTGAGCGGCTGGTAGCAAGGCAGGGAGGGCGAGCTTGTGACGGCCGGGCGTGCAGGGGTACCGCACGCCCGGCCGCAATTGTTAGCTGCGCAGGGTCTTGATCACGGCGGAGAAATCCTCCTCGCCGCGGCCATCTTTGTCGGCCTGGTCGAACAGGTTGCAGACGCACTCTACGCCGGGCAACTTGAGATCGGCCTTCTCGGCGGCGCTGCGTACCAGCTCCAGTTGTTCGTGTACATACTTGAGGGCCAGGTTACGGCTGAAGTCGCCGCGTGCGATCGAACGCCCCTTGGAATGAAAGAGCGGCGAGGCGACCCCACCGGAGTCGAGGACCTCGAGAATTTTGTCGGCCTGGAAACCGAGTTTCTCGCCGAGAACCAGCCCTTCGGCCAGTGCCTGCATCTGCTCGGCCTGCACCAGGTTGACCACGAACTTCATGCGCGTACCGCTGCCGATTTCGCCGACGCGGATGATGTTGATTCCGATCAGGGAGAAGGCCTCGCGACAGCGGCTGAGCACCGACTCGTCACCGCCGACCAGGATGGTCAGAAAACCGTGAGCCGCGTGTTCCTTGGTTCCCCAGACCGGGGCATCGAGGAACATGACGCGTTTGTCCGCTGCAGCCTCGGCGATCTCCAGGGTGCACTCCTGAGAGGTGGTCCCCATCCCGGCGAAGATCGTTCCCGGGTCGATTCCGGCGAAAAGCCCCTCCGGTCCGTAGATGTCTGGGCGTAGCGATTCCTTCTCGGGGCGGATCATGATCACCAGGTCTTTGCCAGCGGCCGCCTCTTTGGGAGAAGCGACTCCCTTGGCGCCGAGTTTCTCCATCTCCTTGACCACTTCCGGGTCCGAATCGAAGACGTCCATCTCGTATTTAGCCTTGAGCAGATTGGCGGCCATGTGCCTGCCGACCGTACCTAACCCGAGAAAACCAATTTTCTTGATCATTCACCCCTCCTGTTAAATGTGTAGTATCGATACATTATGCCTAATATTTCCAGCAGACTCAATCCCGGTTTGTAGTGCATTTTTAATTGCCCAAACACCCCTGATCGCTTTCGTCCGGGTGATGAGTATAACAGACTGTCTCCATCGACGTAAGCGACGCTTTTTACTCCGGAATGGATAGCACTCCCTCGAGGTCGATGAGCTTCTCGCGGATGAAGGCGCCGGCATCGTCGAGTGCCTGGTTGTAGATCCTGGGACCAAGCTGCGCGAGGAAAAACTCGATCAACATCTCGGCCCGTAAATCCCCGATCGTTT